>JBCBTA010000287.1:0-4590 GCA_039818905.1 Planctomycetota bacterium | reverse complement strand
TGACGCACCTATATGCACACCTGAGGTGGTCGCAGGGTGTCGGGACGAGTCATCGGATGTCGCAAGTGACGTCCGTGCCGCAGACACTTCAAACAACGACCTACGAAGGAGTTGTCGTCAGATGTCGCAGGATGACGGTTCCCGACGGAACCCTGACAAACAGTGGAGCCGGGGGGAATCGAACCCCCGTGCCGTGACAGTCCGCGTGGCGCCTCTACGCGTGTAGTCGCCGATTGATCTCAACGCCGGCCCGACCGGCAACAGCCCGGTCCGACGTCCAGCTCGGTTGTGTCTCGATGCGGTCACCTCGAGCAGTGGCTTCCGCATCCAGCCCGATAGTCATCGAGCCCGTCCCCATCGGGCGTCAGGACGGAACTCGTCGCAACGCAATTACGCTGCGAGGGCAAACTGCGTGTTGGCAGTTATAAGTGTTGCTCGCTTGATAACGCGGCATGCGAGCGCCGCGACGCGCCACACCACACTTGACCTGCCCGGTCGATACCGATCGGCCCCAGCATTTCAAAGAGCGAAGAAGTCTAGGCAGAAAGAGGCAAGGCAGCAGGCATTGGGCAACAGGCAGTGGGGGAGACATCGGCCGATCAGCGAACGGAATTCAATCGGGCGGGCGCCGCGATGCCTTCTCTCCTGCCTGATGCCGAATGCCTCTTGACTCAGTTCGCCTTACCAGGCGAAGTGGGCGAAGGCCTTGTTGGCCTCGGCCATGCGGTGCGTCTGATCACGCACGCTCATCGCCTTGCCTTCGCCGCGGGCCGCGGCGTACAGCTCGTCGGCCAGACGCAGCGACATCGGTCGGCCGGACTCGGCACGGCAGGCGTTGATGATCCAGCGGAACGCCAGCGACTGGCGGCGACGCGGGCTCACCTGCATCGGAACCTGGTAGTTGGCGCCACCGATGCGCTTGCTGCGCACCTCGATGTGCGGGCGGACGTTCTCGATCGCACGATCGAAGACCTCGATGGCCTCCTTCGGCGCCTCGGGATGCGTCTCCTTCTCGAGGCGCTTCTGAATGTCGTCCAGTGCGTCGTAAACGCAGCGCTGCGCTGCGGTCTTGCGGCCGTCGAGCATGACGCAGTTGATGAACTTCGCCAGCACGCGGTTGTTGAAGCGCGGGTCGGGACGAAGCTGCTTGTCGGAATGGGTAATGCGACCGGCCATGTGGTGCCTCCTGGCTCATCCGCCCGCCGAAGCGAGCCGTCTGTTCACCCCAGCCCGAAGTGGCCGTGGAACTGGGATTACTTGCCTGAGTGAAATTGTCTTCGCCGCGACGGTCGCGGCGGGGGATCACTTCTTGTTGCGCTTGGCGCCGTACTTCGAACGACCGTTCTGACGACCCTCGACGCCGAGGCAGTCGAGCGAGCCGCGAACGATGTGGTACCGCACACCCGGAAGGTCGCGGACACGGCCGCCGCGCACGAGCACGATCGAGTGCTCCTGCAGGTTGTGGCCCTCACCACCGATGTACGCCGTCCCTTCCTTGCCGTTGGACAGGCGGACACGAGCGACCTTTCGAAGCGCGGAGTTCGGCTTCTTGGGAGTCATCGTGCGCACCTGGAGGCACACGCCGCGACGCTGGGGGCAGTTGCCCAGATCGCGCACCTTCGACTTCTCGGCGGGCATCCGCCGCGGGTTTCGAACAAGCTGATTCAGCGTCGGCATCGCGCAGTGATCTCCATGGGTGCTCCCCTTGCCTCGTGGGAGCGAGCCGCACAGTGTATCGATCCCACGCGTCGAGGCAAGCTGGGCGGCCACTCGCTACGGCCGATTGGGTTCTGTTTGGTGGGAATCCTCGACTGCCTTCTTCGACGTCATCGCTGCGATGCGGAGGTAGCCCACGCCCACGCCCAGCATCAGCAGGCCGAGACCGACGAAGCTCGCCACGCGCCATCCAGGCGACACCGACGCCAGGTCGAACAGCAGGGCCTTGCCCGCCGCGGCCGCGATGAGGCCCAGTGCGGCGTACCGCACCCAGGCCAGCCGCCGCCAGAACCCGAGCGTCAGCAAGCCCACGCCGAAGACACCCCACCAGATCGACAGGGCTCCGGCCCGCGACGTCGGGTCTGCCGGGAACACCATCGCCGCCACCCGACCTGCCTCCAGGCTCGTTGCGGTGAAGAGCAGCATGCCCGCGACACAGCACGCAAAGCACCCGATGCCGCGGCTGCCATCGTCCTTCGACCGCGGATCGCGCCGAAGAAGCACCACGCCCTGCACGGACATCACGGCCGTGATCAGCGCCGCCGCGCCCAGGCCCGGATGCAGGGCGGCGGGGGCTTGGATCGCCATCCAGTCGGGCTCGACGAAGGCGAAGAACCACGCACCGATGGATGCCAGCATCGCCAACGCCGCGACCGCGTCGAGGCGCAATCGGGGCAGCAGTGCGTGGCCGAGAAACACACCGACCGAGAGTGCGGTCCACGCCAGTGTCAGCGCGACGTGCGAGACGTTCGGGTGCCAGAGCGATCCCAGCAGACATGCCATTCCAAGCGTCGCGACGACCGTGGACTCAAGGGCGTACACCCTTTCGCTGTGCCGCCGCCAGCCGCGCGACACGAAGTGCGCGAGGACGAACCATGCGACGGCGATGCCGACCGCACCAAGGCTCCACCATGTCAGCCGCAGCCCCAGCAGCGCCGCGCCCTCTCCGAAGCGATCCAGCATGGTGGCCGCGCTGAGGCCCGCACCAGCAGTTGCCGCCATCAACAGCACCGTTGCGCACAGTGTCCACACGAGCCTCGAGGAGCGCGCTCCCGACCACGCCGCCGCGATGCCGATGATGGCCCAGTACACGCCGAGAGCGACAGGTTCGCTCCCGGTCAGATGCGGAGCCGCGGCCAAGACCACCAGACCGAGCATCGCCGCGAGCGGCGCGCCGTGCTCGCGCCACACACTTTGGCGACGCTGCTCGCACAGTGCGATCCACATCCATACCGCGCCGCCGACGACGAACATCCACGTCGAATGGGTGAGCTCCAGGCCGGCGAAGACCAGCCGGTCGTTGACCGGTGTGACCAGCGCGCTCAGCATGTCGATGGTCAGCAGGCGCCCCGTCGCGATGAGCAAGAGCACGAAGCCGTATCCGGTCATTGCCGGTGCGCTGGTGCGCCGGCCCGTCCAGTACGCCGCGGCGCCAAGTGCCAGCCATGCCATGACCTGGGCCCAGCCGCCAAGGGCCAGCGCGACTGTTGCGATGACGAGAGCCCCGATCTGGGCCAGCATCGCCACGCCGAACTGGCCGCGACCAGAACGAGGCGGCGAACGCAGGAAATCGACGTCAGGCTCCATCGTGACGACGGCCGCCAATGCGCCGCACGCGAGCAGCGCGAGGCCGGCGACGCCGAGCCAGTCCAGGCTCGGACTGATCGCGGCAGAGCCGAGCACGCCGAGCAAGGCCGCCCAGATGGTCGTGGTGAACGAGCCCTTGAGCCATGCCGTCGCGCGCACGACCGTTCGTCGCGTTCGATCGCCGGGGAGCACTGGCGCACGTTCGTACTCGGAGCGTGCGGCGAGCAGTCGTTCACTTTGCACGGCACACCACACGGCGGCGACGAAGAGCAGTCCGTTGGCGGGGACGTCAAGTCCCGTCTGCAGGAACCATGGCGTGCCGAGCAGCACCGTGCCCCACCAGCCAAGCGTCCGGAGATGGTGGAAGTGTCGGTGCTCGGGCCTGCGTGCGTGGATCAGCGACAGAGTCAGCGCGACGGCAAGCAGCGACAGCAGGTAGACCGGGAAGAAGACCGGCGAGGGTGCACCCGTGGAGAGGAGTACCGGCGCGACGTATGCGCCGATCAGTGCGACGGCCGCCAGCGATGCGAATCCCGTGAGCACGCCGAGCCCGATGCCGAGACCGGACACGCACGCCAGCAGCGCCATGCCGAGCCCTTCACCAACCATGCCGTAGACGCCGTGCGCCGCATACGCCGCGGCGTACAGCACACCGACGCCGGAAGCACTGACGATGGCGGACGCATACCGATTGACGCGTCGGCGGATCATCTCGCCCGCCGCCAGGAGCAGCGCACCGAACAGACTCGCGGCGCCAAGCTTCGCGCCGGCCGGGAGGCGCCCGAAGAATCCCGCGTCGTACGCCAGCTTCAGGCCGAGCGCGACACCGACCACGATGACCACGGCACCGACGATCGCGAACCACTGGCCGCCGATGAGCCGCTCGAGTGACCACGGCTCACGCGCCGGCCTCGCCTTCGGAAGGCGCTGCGGCTGTGGGGGCGCCACGGCGTGCCGCGGCTCGCGCGATGTCAGTCGTGCCATCGCATCACGCCGCGTGGCGCCGGGTGGGCGGCTGATAGCGGCCGGGGTCTTCTCGGCTGCAGGCTGCGGCGGCGCCGGAGCAGCGGGGACAGGCGGGGACGCCCCGATGCCAAGGTGGTCCTCGACGGCGGCAAGCCGTGCGGCCAGATGATCCAACTGGGATTGCAGTGCCGCGGCGTCACGCATGATGCACCTCCCGATGCCTTTGTTAGTAAGTGTTTACTAAATTGGGAGACGGGTCAAGCGGATTTCGCGCACTGCAGGTGGTCTGGCAGGATTCCCAAGGCTGGAGTGGGTTTTCGG
>JBCBTA010000286.1:0-4613 GCA_039818905.1 Planctomycetota bacterium | reverse complement strand
GCGCATCATCAACGAGCCGACGGCCGCCGCGCTCGCCTACGGACTCGAGAAGAAGTCCAACGAGAAGATCGCCGTCTTCGACTTCGGTGGCGGTACGTTCGACATCTCGATCCTCGACGTCGGCGACGGTGTCTTCGAGGTGCTGAGCACCAACGGTGACACACACCTCGGCGGTGATGACATCGATCAGATCGTCATCGACTACATCGCCGAAGAGTTCCGCAAGTCCGAGGGCATCGACGTCCGCAATGACCCGATGGCGCTGCAGCGCCTCAAGGAGGCTGCGGAGAAGGCCAAGGTCGAGCTGTCCACCAGCCAGGAGACGTCGATCAATCTGCCCTTCATCACCGCGGACCAGAGCGGCCCGAAGCACCTGCAGCAGACGCTCACCCGCGCGAAGTTCGAGACGCTCATCGAAGGCGTCATCGCACGACTGCGCGAGCCCTGCGTGAAGGCGCTCAAGGACGCCAAGCTCGACACCAGCAAGATCGACGAGATCGTGCTCGTCGGTGGCTCGACGCGCATCCCCGCGGTGCAGCAGCTGGCCAAGGACGTCTTCGGCAAGGAGCCCAACAGGAGCATCAACCCGGACGAGGTCGTCGCCGTCGGCGCCGCGATCCAGGGCGGCGTGCTTCGCGGCGACGTCAAGGACGTCCTGCTGCTCGACGTCACCCCGCTGTCGCTCGGTGTCGAGACGCTCGGCGGCGTGATGACGACGCTCATCCCGCGCAACACCACCATCCCGACCTCGAAGAAGGAAGTCTTCTCGACGGCGGCGGACAACCAGACGTCCGTGCAGATCAAGGTGCTGCAGGGCGAGCGCGAGTTCGCGGCGGACAACCGCCTGCTCGGTCTCTTCGATCTGACCGACATCGCCCCTGCTCCCCGCGGCATGCCGCAGATCGAAGTGGAGTTCGCCATCGACGCCAACGGCATCCTCAACGTCAAGGCGACGGACAAGGGCACCGGCAAGAGCCAGCACATCGAGATCAAGGGCTCCAGCGGTCTGTCGGACGACGAGATCGATCGCATGAAGACCGACGCCGAGGCGCACCAGGCCGAGGACAAGGCGCGGCGCGAGCTCGTCGAGCTCAAGAACCAGGGCGAGCAGCGCGTCTACGCGACGCGCAAGAGCCTGGAGGAGCACGGCGAGAAGGTCACGCCGGAAGTCCGCTCCAACATCGAGTCGGCGCTGTCCAGCGTCGAGGAGAAGCTCAAGGGCGACGACAAGGAAGCCCTGGAGCGCTCACTGCAGGAGCTCGAGACCGTCTCCATGGAGCTCGGCAAGGCGGTGTACGAGGCCGAGGCTGCCAAGCAGCAGACCGGGGCTGATGCACCGAGCGGCGATGCTCCGGAGCCCGACAGCGACGCCGGCAATGACGACGTCGTCGATGCCGAGTTCAAGGTCAAGGACGACGACTAAGGCGAAACCACACAGGCCGCGATCGGAATAACAGAGAGACAGTCGCGGCTTATTGACTGTTCACTTCTCTCCTCCAACGACCCGTCGCCTTTTCCGGGGCGGGTCGTTTTTTGTGCGCTCACGTCCGCACGCATCGTGTCTACGATCGTGGGATGGATGCGCTCGATCGCCCGTATCTGACGGTCGTGCTGCTGCCCGAGGGGATGTCGCGCCAGCAGGCCGCGACGGTACTGGCAGCCAGTGGCGTCACGGACGAAGTGACTGCGTATCAGCGGCTGGCGAAGGAGCCGCCGATGATCCTCGGACAGTTCGATCCCGGACCGGCGCACCGCGCGGCAATCGACATGATCAAGGTCGGTGGCGATGCCATGTGCATCACGCTCGACGACCTCGTCCGCGTCGGTGAGACGCGCAGAATCAAGGACCTGCGCATCGGGCATGGCGGCATCGAGTACGACCTGTGGCGCGGCGAGGGCGGCTTCCTCGCCTTCGACGCCATGAAGGTGCTCGTGCGAGCCCGCCTGCGCTCAACCACGTCGCGACCGGTGGATCCAGGCCCCAACGTGGGTTTCAACATCGGAGGCCCGCTGGATGCCGGCGTGGACTTCGATGGATCGGATGCGGGGGCGACGAACGTCAAGACCACACACCTCTCGGACAAGCTCGACATCCACGCGTATGACGGGAGCGTGTATCAGATCGACGGCGACAAGTTCGGCTACGGCGTGCTCGGTGAGCTGCGCGGTCACAGCGATGGCCAGAACATGGATCAGATGTGCGAGCTGCTGCACCACCTCGCGTCACACGTGATCGTGGATGACTTCTATTCGCTGTTCAAGCCGCCACCCGGCTACCACCGCATGCAACTGCCGCGCATGAAGCTCCAGCAGGAAGACCCCGGCTTCGCCTTCTACTCGCGCTGGACGGCGCTGGTGTACCGCCACGTCATGGGATCGGCCACCTGAAGATCCTCCGTCTGCGCCGGGACATCGACAGCAAATGGAGAACGCTGCACGATGTCGCGCAGCGCCCTCCGAAGTGAGAAGCGCGATCGGTCAGGAGGAGCAACCGAAGTCGCTGGCCAGAATCGTGAAGTCGCTCAGATCGACATTGCCGTCATCGTTGAGATCCCCAAGTGTGCGGCTCTCACCGTCCCCGAAGGGCAGGCCCGATGCGCCGAAGTTGGCGGCGAGAGCGGTGAAGTCGGTGAGATCCGTGGAGCCATCGCCATCGACGTCTCCCGGACAGGGCGGCGGTGCAAGCGTCCCCTCCAGCCTGAAGGCAACGGCGATCTCATCACCAAAGACCTCGTTCCACGCTCCCGACGGACTGCCTTGTGTCCGGACCTGCACGCCGTCACGATCCGGTGAGAACTGCCATGTCCATTGCGGTGTTGTGTTGTTGAAGCTCTTGTTCGCGGCGACGGACAGCCAGTAGACCGTCGCTGGATCGAGTTCGAACGACGTCAGCGACGAGCCGGTCGTGTCGACGTCGTAGCGGTAGAAGGTCACCGGACCGTCGGGTGTGGTCGTGAACTGAAAGACACTGACCGACTGATCCGTCACGATGGCACCCGGCGCTCCTGCATCGTCTTCGAAGACGCGGAGACGAAAGCTCGTGATGCCGCTGAGCGGCGCGTTGATCTGCGCGGTCCGTCCCCAGAATGTCACCGACTCCACCGTGCCGCCCGAGGTTGTCGCAAAGGAATCCGCGGCGATGCTGAGCGGGAATGGCGGGATGCCACCACTTGAATTGATGTTCGACGGCGTCGAACTGGCGAAGCCGTCGTCGCCGCCGGAGCTCGAGGCGATCACATCAGCATGTGCCATGTGCGCGCAGCACATGACTGCCGCAGCCGTCTGCAGGAAGCGTTGCATCGGATTTCTCCTCACTGTCGCTGGATGTGGAGCGCGACGCACGCGCTCCCGTCACATCACCGTGCGCAGGGCGGGGGCGGACTGTGACAGCGACATCGAGAAAATCCGGTCAGCGACTGGGAGGAGCCGGGAGCCTGGCCCGCCACGTCGCCGCCCTGGCGTCGTGGCCGCCGTCGGGATCGGCCTCGTGCCACCGATCGTAGAGCTTGACCATGTTGCGTACGGTGCCGGAGGTGTAGCGATGATCCGGCCCAAGATGCGCGGCCGCGAGCTCCGCTGCTTCCAGTGCCAGCGGCTCGGCCTCCTCGAAGCGCCCGAGCGCGACATACAGGACGGCGATATGGTTGGTCGCCAGCACGTACTTGTCCGACGTCGGCGGATACAGCGCCATCACGGCGTCGTACTCGCGCTGTGCGTAGACCAATCCCTCCTCCGGCCTGCCCACTTGATTGAGCAGCATCGCGAGGTTGCCGATGGCACTGAGCGTCTGGTAATGACGATCTCCCTTCAGCCGGCGAAACGCCTCGGCGGTGCGCGTCGCGTACGGAATCGCCTCCTCCATCCTGCCGGTCATCATCAGGCATGCACCTGCGTTGTGTACCGCCAGCAGAACATCGGGATGATCCCTGCCATACAGCGCCTCGAGACCATCGATTGCTTCCTTGCAGATCGGCAACGCTTCGTCGAAGCGTCCGAGATCCATGAGCATGGTCGCCTCGAGCGTACGGGACTTGAGATACTCGTACGACGCGGTACCCGCGACACGGCGCAGTACCGCGAGCGTGCTCTGAATGAGTTCGAGTGCCTCTTCGGTGCGCCGCAGATCGGCCAGAACTCCAGCGACATCCGCCTGCGACGCGAGCGTCTGCGGATGCTCCGCCCCAAGTGCCGTACGCCGAGCCTCCAGCACCTCGCCATACAGCGCGAGCGCCTCTTCCAGCTGCTGCCGGCGCGCCTTCATCTCCGCCAGCGTCGCCACGGATGCAAGCGTGTCCGGATGCTCCGGACCGAGCCGCTCCGTGCGGATCGCCACCGCCTGCCGGGCTGTCGGGATCCCCTCGTCGTGCAAGCCGAGCGTCCATCGTGCCTGCGCAATCGAGTGCAGCAGACGGGCCCGCAGCAGCGGTTTGTCTTCGAACTGCATCTCGGTCGCCACGTCGGCGGGGGCGAGGATATTGGCATCCAGACTGCGTACGCCGACGTGGCGACCGAGATGCAGTTCGAAGACAAACCGCTGCTGCGGGCCCGTCTGCTGCACTCGATTGCGCAGGCACGATGGACGCTCGGCTTGCACGACGAGGGGATCCCGACAG
>JBCBTA010000285.1:0-4644 GCA_039818905.1 Planctomycetota bacterium | reverse complement strand
TTCACCGGCAACAAGTTCGAGTTCCGCGCGTTCGGTTCGAGTGGATCCATCGCCTGGCCCCTGACGGTGCTGAACACCATCGCGACCGAGTCGCTGGACTCCATCGCGACGGAACTGGAACTTGTTGCCGGTGAAGGCGAAGGGCGAGGTGCGGTTGCGATCACCCGAGTGACGCGGGATCGACGGCAGCGTCAGAGCGCCCAGATCAAGCTGGCCTCCCTTCTTGGTGGACTGCGGTGTGCCCTTCTCCAGCTGCTCGACGATGTCCTGCAACATGTCGCCGAGGAAGATTGAGATGATCGCCGGCGGGGCCTCATTGGCGCCGAGACGATGATCGTTGCCCGCACTCGCGATCGACGCGCGAAGCAGGTCGGCATGCAGGTCCACCGCCCGGATGACAGCGCACAGGAAGACCAGGAACTGCATGTTCGTGTGCGTCTCATCCTGCGGATCAAGCAGGTTGACGCCTGTGTCCGTCGCCAGCGACCAGTTGATGTGCTTGCCCGAGCCGTTGACGCCTGCGAACGGCTTCTCATGCAGGATCGCCTGCAGGCCGTACGTGGGCGCGGTGTCTCGCAGCACCTGCATCGTAATCTGCTGGTGATCGGCGGCGACGTTGGCGTTCTCGAAGACCGGCGCAATCTCGTACTGCCCTGGGCTCACCTCGTTGTGCCGCGTCTTGATCGGCACGCCCAGGGCGTAGAGCTCGCGCTCGCACTCAGCCATGTAGCTCTGCACGCGATCGGGGATGGCGCCGAAGTAGTGGTCGTCCATCTGCTGGTTCTTCGCAGCGGGTGCGCCGAGCAGCGTCCTGTTGGCCATCATCAGGTCATGCCGCGCGAGGTAGTAGCGGCGGTCGATCAGGAAGTATTCCTGCTCGGCGCCCGCCGTCGAGAAGACGCGGGTGACTCCGCTGTCGGTCCCGAACAGCTTGAGGATGCGCAGTGCCTGCGAGCTCAGCGCTTGCATGGAGCGGAGCAGGGGAGTCTTCTTGTCCAGCGCTTCGCCGCCGTAGCTCACGAAGGCGGTGGGGATGCACATGGTGACGTTGTTGCTGCCGCGCTTCAGCCACACCGGGCTGGACGGATCCCACGCCGTATAGCCTCGGGCCTCGAACGTCGCGCGGACGCCGCCAGAGGGGAAGGACGATGCGTCAGGCTCACCCTGCACCAGCGAGTCACCGGAGAACTCCGTGATCACGCCACCGGAACCGTCCGGGGTCAGGAAACTGTCGTGCTTCTCCGCCGTGGAGCCGGTCAGGGGCTGGAACCAGTGCGTGTAGTGCGTCGCGCCCTGCTCCAGGGCCCAGTCTTTCATCGCATTGGCGACCGTGTCGGCCACGGCGGGATCGAGCGACTCACCCTTGTGCAGCGTCCGCTGGACCTTCTTGAAGACCTCCTTCGGCAGACGCTCGCGCATGGTGCGCTCGGAGAAGACATCACGCCCGAACACCTCGTGGGCGGCCTGTTCCGGCATGGACGAAGCTTTGCCGTTCTCATGCCAAGTCGCAACGGCGCTGAGCGCCTCGAGGCGCGCGCTGAGGTCTGTCATCGGAGAGTCCTCTGGAGTGGAGGTTTCGTGTGTTGAAAGGCACCGCACATCCGACCGGATCCGTCCGAGGGAGCGGATCGAAACCAAAGGGCAAGCCTACACACGCCCCACGCGGATGAAAAGGGGGTCATGCCGCTCAGTGGGGCAGTCCTGCCGCCAGTTCCCGGACAAAGCCCGACGCCACCGCCGCGGCGTCCGGGCCGGAGCCCATCCGCTTGACGATCGCCGAGCCCACGATGGCCGCGTCTGCGCCGCCGGCACCGACCACCGAGGCCACGTCGTCCGCCGAGGCGATGCCGAAGCCGCACGCCAAGGGCAGATCCGTAACCGCTCGCAGCGCCGCCACCCGCTGCTGGAGCGACGGGCCCTCGGTCGGCACGGCGCCGCCGCCGCCCTCGCCGGTGATGCCAACGCGAGCAAGGACGTACACGAACCCGGTGCATGCGCCGGCAATCCGGGCCGCCCGGTCCGGCGGCGTCGTCGGCGAGACGAGCAGGCTCGTCGTCAGATTGGCGTCGCGAAACGCCGGCAGAACGCTCTCCGCCTCGTCAACGGGCACATCGGGGATGATGACACCATCGAACCCGGCATCCGCCGCCTGCGTCGCAAACGCCGCGGCACCCATGCGCTGCACGATCGACACGCTGACCATCGCCACCAGGCCCGCGTCCGTGGAATCACGGATCGAGCGCACGCTGCGAAAGATGTGCTCGGTCGTGAGGCCGCGCTGCAGAGCCTCGTGCATCGCCGCGGCGATCGTCGGCCCATCGGCGATTGGATCACTGAAGGGAAACCCTATCTCGATGATCGAGCCGCCCGCCTCGCCCAGCGCCGGCAGCACCTCGGTGGTCGCCTCGATCGACGGGTACCCCGCGCACACGAACGGCATCAGGGCCTTGCGGCCATCCGCCCGGAGCTTCTCAAAGATTGCGTCAATTCGGTTCGTCGCGCCCACCGTCAATCCTTGACCCCCTCGACTCTCGACTCATCCGTGTACTTCTCGACCGCCTCGGTCAGATCCACGCCGTTGATGTTCGCCAGCGTCGTCAGCCATGCCAGGACATCGGCGAATTCCTCGACCAGGTTGTGCCGCTGCTCCGGCGTGGGCGTCTTCCCCGGTGCGCACTCGTGTAGCGAGGTGGCCAGCTCACCGATCTCCTCGACGAACCACATGAATGTCCCCGGGGTGCCCCGGGCCGCGTCCGTGTTCGAGTACCGCCGCTGGATCAGCGCCTGGAACTCCGCGATCGTGATGTCCTTCGGTTCACCCATCCCGGGCAGGATACCGAGTCAGAGCCCTCGGCTTGTAGACTACGCGGGTGGAATCACCGTTGGGAGTGTGGATGAGGCTTCGGCAAGCGCGCGAGACACGCCACGTCATCGAAGCTCAGCTCTCGGCAGTCTCTATCTCCCCGGTGAAGCATGCCCCCCTCCCCCTCGAGAAGGTCTGGCCGCGGGCGGCCCAGTTTTGGCAGAGGGTCAAGGATGTCCCTGAAGAGTCGTACCTCGACGATGTCGCAGCGCACTCTCGTGTCCACGAACTGCTCGACGCATTCGACTCCTTGGTACTGGTCATCACGGATCCCCCTGAAGCGTCCCCGCGGCGCCTTTATGCACCAGCGTCATTTGCGCCCGTCGTGATCGAGCTTCTGGAGCGAATGCCGTTGGAGGTCTACGGCCTAATGACGGCCTCCGGAACTCAAGGGCTGTGCATCGACCGCTCGTCGGAATGTATGGACTCCGGCGTCTGCGATGTTCTGCACCTTTCGGCATGGGGACTCACGAACACGTCCGCATGACCTGATCGATCTGACCAGCCGTCAGAACCGGATGATCGACCACGCCCGTGCGCAGCGTCAGCCGGACGTACGGCTCGCAGCTGCCGCAGCCGGTGCATGCGCCTGTCCGGTCCTGCAGCCCCTCGAGATCGAGCCCTTCCTCGCGGTGCAGACGCAGCAGCTCGGTGAAGGTCACCTGATGACACACGCAGCGATCGACTGCCATCAGCGCCGCCCGCCGAAGGTGGTGTTGGTCTCCACGTCGCCGAACCAGCCGATGTTCCAGTCCGCCGGATCCAGCGGGTACAAACCCGAGCTCCACGTGAAGTCCATGCGCTCCGCCGAGACGTGTCCGTCCAGCCACGCGATGTTGGCCCTGCCGTCATGGCGAAAGTGAATCGAAGGATCTCGTCGGAACGTCGGCAGCTGCACCCATCTGGGCGGCTCGGCGAAGCTGTACTCGATCAGCGTCCGGCCCGCGAAGGCGCAGTCCGCGAAGGCGAGTGTCTGCGTCGGACGCCGGAACCCCGTCCGCTTGGCGCCCGCATCGTCATCGATGGACACCAGTCCACTCGTCGTCTCGCGCACCTGCTGGCCGACGTAGGCGAGGTTGTAGCCGTAGCCGCCGCAGTTCGCCTCGAACGCGCCGCTCTCGACGCGCAGTATCTCGCTCGGTGGCACAAAGGCCGGACACGTGCGCACACCGGCGCTGGCGGCTGCACTGTCGAGATAGGGTGTGATGGGCCCGTCCTCGGGTTCGAACGCGGTGCTCGGGTTCTCGCGCGTGCCGTGCCATCGATGCAGGTTCGTGAACTGCATATCGATCGCGCCCGGCAGAAAGTGCTCGGCGTGGTCGTCGGCATACATGCCGTTGGCAATCTGCAGCTGACGGATGTTGGACGCACCGGCCGCGGCTCGCGATGTCGTGCGCACACTCCCCAGCACCGGGAGCAGCACGCCCATCAGCAGCGCGATGACCGCTATGACGACCAGCAGCTCAACCAGCGTGAATGCCCGCGTGCGTGCGCTCATCGCGTGTCCATCTCCTGAGTCTCACCCGCGCGGACGCAGCGCTGCAGCATCATGCGATCCGGCTCATCGGCAGTACCCTCCCCGGTCACATCGACGGGACTCATGTGCCAGGCGTACAGATCCTCGACGTCCACGTCTCCGCTGCCATCGACGTCGAAGAAGGTCGCGTCGGGGCGCGCGTCGGCGACGCCGCCGATCTCCGTGGACATCTCCGCCAGGATGCCGCCAAGGGCGTTGACACCCGTCGAGATGCGCACGAAGTCGAATCCGTCGAGCCCGGCGG
>JBCBTA010000284.1:0-4648 GCA_039818905.1 Planctomycetota bacterium | reverse complement strand
CGCCGACGTGATGGGTGCCGAAGACCATCGGCTCTCGGGCGATCTCGATGTCGCTGGTGCTGTCGCCCGAACCGGGCTCCGTCGCGAAGACGTCCAGGCCCGCGCGGACGTTCTTGGTGCGCACCGCGTCCAGCAGGGCTGCTTCATCGACGACTGAGCCGCGCGTCGTGTTGATGAGGTACGCACCCGGCTTGAGCGCCTCGCAGAACGCGGCGTCAACGAGGTGCTTCGTCTCCGGTGTCGCGGCGACGTGCAGGGACACCACGTCCGCTTCGCGGGCAACGTCAATCGGGCTGGCGACCCGTCGCACGCCCAACTCGCTCGCGCGGGCATCGGTCAGCGAACGGGACCACGCCACCACGGGCATGCCAAAGGCGTGCGCACGTCGGACGACCTCCTCGCCGATGCGACCGAGGCCGATGACGCCGAGCGTTCTGCCGTAGATCCCGCGGGCCTTGCCGTAGAGCTTCTTGTTCCATGTGCCGTCGCGCAGCTCGGCGCACTGGTCGGGGATGCGCCGGTCACAGGCGAGGATCAGTCCCCATGCCAATTCCGCGACCGCGACCGAGTTCTTTCCTGGGCAGTTGGCGACGAAGATGCCGTGCGACGACGCCGCGGCGACATCGATGGTGTCATACCCAGCGCCCGCGCGGACGATCAGGCTGAGCCGGCCGGCCCGCTCGAAGACGGGCGCGGGCACCTTCGTGGAGCGCACCACGAGCACCTCGGGGTCATGCTCGGCGATGGCGTCGGGGAGATCGTCAGGCGTCAGGTCGGGCGCAGAGACGACAGTGCAGCCGGCGCCCTTCAGGGTGTCGATGCCCGACTGCTCGAACTTGTCCGCGATGAGGATTTGCATGGCGAGAAGCTCCAGATGCCGGCCACCGGCTCACCCAGTGTAGCTTCCGAAGTCCCCATCTACGGCCGAACCCTCGTCTTGCCGAAGGTTCTGTGGCAATTGGCGGAAACGGCCTAGTCCAGTTCGTGAACCAGGAGCCCGCTCCGAAGCTTGGGCTCGAACCAGGTGCTCTTGGGAGGCATGATGCGTCCGGCATCGGCGACGGCGAGCAGCTGCTCGATCGTCACCGGCGCCATGGCGAAGCCGACGGCGGCCCGCCCCTCTGTGACACGCCGGCGCAGTTCGCCCGGGCCGCGAATCCCGCCGACGAAGTCGATGCGACCGTCTGTGCGGATATCAGTGATGCCGAGAAGCGGGCCGAGGACCCGATCCGACAACAGTTGGTAGTCGAGCGACGCGACGGGGTCGGCATGGTCGATGCTGTCGAGCGTCAGCTCGAGCCATCTACCATCCACGAAGACGCAGAACGAGCCGGTCTGCTCCGGAACGTGATCACCCGCGGGAAGTTCGCGCACGGTGCCGACCTCGCCGAGCTTCTCGATGAAGGCACCGGGCGACATGCCGTTGAGATCTGCAACGACGCGGTGGTAGGGGAGGATCGTGAGCTGGCTCGCCGGGAAGAGCACGGTGAGGAAGCGGTTGTACTCCTCGTCTCCCGTGTGCCCGGGGTTGGTGCTGCGCCGCTCTGCGCCTGCGCGGGCGGCCGAGGCGGAGCGGTGGTGGCCGTCGGCGACATACGCGGCCTCCATCGACGCGAAGGCGTGCTCGTACGCGGCCGCGTCGGTAGCGATCCACACGGTGTGCCGCACGCCGTCCTCGGACGTGAAGTCGTACAGCGGCGCCGTCGCGCAGTCACGCTCGACGAGCACGTCCACGGCATCACGATCGGGGTACATCAGGAAGACCGGGCCGGCATTGCAGTTGGTCTCAAGGACGTGGCGGGTGCGATCGTCTTCCTTGACCTGCCGCGTGTTCTCATGCTTCTTGATGATGTCGTTGAGGTAGTCGTCGATGTGGCAGCAGCAGACGATGCCCGTCTGCGTGCGCTCCTGGCCGAGCAGTGTTGCCGTCTGGCGATACAGGTAGATCTGCGGCGTCTGCTCGCGCATGAGCGCACCGCGCTCACGCAGACCCTGCAGATTGTCGGCAGCCCGCTGATAGACCGCGTCTGCGTACGCGTCTGCGCCATCCTCCAGCTCGAGTTCGGGGCGCGTGACGCGCAGGAACGAGTCGGGGTTTCCCTCGGCCATCGCACGTGCTTCGCGTGTGTCCATGACGTCGTAGGGCAGTGCTGCGACGATGGTCTCGGCACCGGTGGCGGGACGGATCGCCTCGAATGGGAAGATGCGCATGGGGTCGTTCCTGTCGGACTGGTCGTGAGCCTGATTTCACCTCTGAGGCCCAGAGCATACGCCACCGCGATGGGTATCCTCTGCTGCCCGGTCGGCCAATCTGAACAGGAGCCACGACGATGCGGCAGGTGATCCCCGCGATGCTGATCCTCATTCTTGCGAGCGCCGCTCTTTCGGTGCAGCCGCGAGCATCCTCGCAGGGGCTGTGGTGCGTCGCGCCTGAGCGCCGCGGGGAGCAGGTCGACTTCGAACGATCGCTCAACGCGGCGGTGGACCCGGCGAACCTGTCTCGTTTGCACGCGCTGCTCGCCGCCCGTCCGCACCGGGCTGGCAGCGCCGGTGACCTGCAGGTCATCGAGATTCTGCGCAGCGAGTTAGAAGGCATGGGGCTCGAGGTCGAGGTGCAGTGGCTGGATCTCTATCTCGCCGAACCCGTTGCCGCTGAGTTGGAACTGCAGGTGCTCGAAGGCGCGGACATTCGTGAGCGCATCGCGCTCGAGATGATGGAGCTGCCTGTCGAAAGCGATCCCTTCTCCGCCGACGAAGAGCTCGACTTTGGCTGGAATGCCTACGCCGCCAGTGGTGAGGCTTCCGGTGAGGTCGTCTATGTGAATTACGGCCGCAAGGAGGACTTCCGTCAGCTCGCCGAGCGTGGGATCGACCTGACCGGCAAGATCGCGATCGCGCGCTACGGCGGGAACTTCCGAGGCTACAAGGCGAAGTTCGCCGAGGAGGCGGGTGCTGCTGGTCTCGTGATCTTCACCGACCCGAAGGACTCAGGCTACGTCCGCGGCCTCATGTATCCCGAAGGTGGCTATGCGACGCCGACGCAGATTCAGCGCGGCTCCATCAAGACGCTGCCCTACCCCGGCGATCCTCTGACGCCCGGCTGGGCCGCCGTCCCCGAGGCGGACCGCATCGATCCCGACGCGCTCGAGGGCCTTCCCTCGATTCCGGTGCAGCCGATCGGCTGGGGGGCGGCGCAGAAGATCCTGTCGCGGATGCAGGGCCAGCCCGTCCCGCACGCGTGGCAGGGGGGGCTGCCCTTCAACTACCGGTTGACCGGCGGCCCGGACCTGCACGTGCGCCTCGCGATCAATCAGCCGCGACGTCTGCAGCGCACCGCCAACGTGGTCGCGACGCTCCCCGGCGCAACGCACCCGGACGAGGAGATCGTCATCGGCGGGCATCACGATGCGTGGACGCACGGCGCGGGCGATCCGCTGGCCGGTCTGATCATCGTGCTGGAGACCGCCCGCGTCTTCGCGGAGCAGGCAAGGGCCGGTCGTCCCCCGGCGCGAACGCTCCGCTTCGCCGGCTGGGCTGCGGAGGAGTACGGCTTGATCGGGTCCACCGAGTGGGTCGAGGCGCATCGCGACCGGTTGCGCGAGAACTGCATCGCGTACTTCAATCTGGACATGTCGGCAATGGGGCCACGCTTCTGGTCTTCAGCGGCGCCGGTGCTCAAGCGGGTGATCGTCGATGCGGCGCGCGATGTGCCGCAGGCCGGCGCGCCCGAGGTGTCGGTGTTTGAGCGGTGGAGCGGCAGCAACGACGGCGCATGGCCGTCGATCGGCAGCCTGGGCGGCGGCTCGGACCACGTCGGCTTCTACTGCCATCTCGGTGTCCCCGCCGCGTCGATGGGTGCACGCGGCTCGCGCGGCGTGTCGTACCACTCGGCGTATGACACGCTCGCGTGGTACCACCAGGTCGTCGGCGATGACTACGAGCCCGCAGCGATGATCGCGCGTGTCGTCAACATCGCTGTTGCGCGGCTTGCCAATGCCGATGTGCTGCCGATCGATCCCGCGCGGTACGAGCCGGACCTGCGCACGGAGATCGATGCGATCGAGCGCCGAGCGGCGTCGATCGATCTGGATGTTGATGTCGCGCCATTGCGTGTGCTGGTGGATGCCTTCGCGGAGTCGGCGTCGCATCTGACGACGGTCCTGCCGCGCTCCGCCGCGGGCGCGGCAACGAATCCCGATGCCGTCGAGCGTTTGAATGCCGAGCTGCGCAGCATTGAGCGTGTGTGGCTGGATCCCGATGGCCTGCCGGAGCGGCCGTGGTACCAGAGCCTGTACGTCGCGCCGGATCAAGACTCGGGCTACAGCGCGTGGATGCTCCCTGCCCTGCGGCATGCGGTCGAGCGGGGGGATCGCGATGCCTTCCGGGAGCGCCTTTCGGCGTATCAACGGGTGCTGACGGAGCTGACTGTGCGGGCCAAGCGCATCGAGACGCTCGCGGAACTGCTCGCCGGAAGCGTGGCTCATCCGATCGAGGGTGTGCGCGACGATGCATCGCCGACGCGATGGGGCGAGTCCGGCCAGCCGGAAAACGGCGACGGGCGCTGAATCAGCGCTGCGCGGTCTCGAGGTGCTTCTCGAAGACGATCAGATTGCTCATGCGGTCCGAGTCCCACCGCAGCCCGGTGATG
>JBCBTA010000283.1:0-4653 GCA_039818905.1 Planctomycetota bacterium | reverse complement strand
CTCCGCGAGCGACAGACCCGCGGAGGGCCCGAAGCTGTGCCTGGCGACGAGCTGCAAGATCACGCATCGCATCAGCACGCTGACGCTGCTCAGGCGCAGCCGCCGTCGGCGCCTGGGGCTCGCGCGTGACGGTTTCAGTCTGCCGCAATGCGTCTTCGCGACGCTTGCGCATCGTCTCACGTGCCTTGGACAGCTCGTGCTGCTCGCGAATCTTCCCCGCGATCCATGACAGCGCAGGTGCGCCGAGGATCAGCAGGAACATGATGATGCTTGTCCAGCCCTGATTCATTGCCCGAACTATATCGCCGCAATCAGCCCCCGGCCTCCACGCCATGCTGAACGGGGATGAGGGCCGGTCCGCCGGGAACATCGCAGGCATCGAAGCCCACGCCGAAGACCTCGCTTAGCCGAGCAGGTTCGAGCACCTCCGCTGCCGGACCCTCCGCGGCGAGCCGTCCCCGCATGTCGAGCAGCAGGGCCCTGTCGCCGATCCGACGGGCGAGTGTGAAGTCGTGGACGACCACGACGACCGTCACGCCATCTGACGCGAGCTGCTGCAGAATCGACGCACTCTGCATGGTGTGCTTCGGGTCCATTGCCGAGAATGGCTCGTCTGCGAGCAGCACCGACGAGCCGGCGCCATCGAGCTGGGCCAGGGCTCGCGCGAGACTGACGCGCTGCTGCTGCCCGACGCTGAGCGATGCGAACGTATCACTGAAGCGATCCATCATGCCGACACGTTCGAGCGACCGGCGCACGCTCGGCCCATCCGGCCCCCACGCGTGGCGGCCGAGTGCCACGACCTGCTCCACTGTGAACGCTGCGCTGAGCATCGGACGTTGCGGCAAGTAGGCGATGCGGCGGGCACGCACACGCGCGCGAAGCCTGGTGAGCTGTTGCCCATCGAGCAGGACGTCGCCGGACCGCGGCGCCAGGACCCCCAGCAGTGCGCGCAGCAGCGTGGACTTCCCGGCACCATTTGGCCCGATGACCACGCTCACGCCGGCGGACAGTTGGGCGGTGATGTCCTTGAGGACGTCTGGTCCGTCTGCATAGCCAGCCACCAGTGCGCGGACCTCAAGCATTCGCGGCACTCCGACGCAGCAGGAGAATGAAGACGGGCCCGCCGATGAGCGACGTCAGCACACCGATAGGCAGACGGCCGCTCGGCAGTCGCAGCAGCGTGACCGCGATATCGGCGAGCAGGATCAGCACGGCACCGGCAAGTGCCGCGCCGACGATGAGCGCCCGATGCTTCGGCCCGGCGAGGATCCGCACCAGGTGCGGGCAGATCAGGCCAACGAAGGCGATCGGCCCAGCCAGCACCACGGTCCCCGCCGTGAGAAGGCCCGCAAGTCCGAATGCCGCGAGGCGTAGCGGCCCCAGCTGGACCCCCACACTCCGTGCCTCATCGTCACTGAGCGACGCGGCGTCCAGCGCAGGGCCGAGCCACGCGGCCAGCACGGTCCCGATCAGGCCGATGGACGCGACCAGACCCAGTTGCCACCACGAGGAGTCCTCGCTGATCGAGCCCATGACCCAGCGTGTGTACACCGCCATCCCCGCATCGGGAAGCAGGTGTTGGAAGAAGGTTCCGATGGCGCCGCAGACGACGCTGACGATCACCCCGACCAGAATGAGCGTTGACGGGTCGATCAGACCCCTGCGCTGACTCAATGTGTACACGAGCGCCAGCGCACCAAAGGCGCCGAGCAGCGCCGGGCCGAGTGGGGCGTTGGACGCAACGATCGCACCAGTCGCGGCGAACCCGACGTACATGGCGATCACGATGCCGAGCCCTGCGCCCGAGGTCAGGCCCAGGATGAAGGGCGATGCGAGTGGGTTGCGCAGGATGGATTGCAGGAGGACGCCGGCAACAGCGAGTGACAGCCCGATGGCGATGGCCGCGATGCAGCGGCGGCCGCGCAGATCCCAGTGAATCGATGCGTCCGGCCAGTCGAGCAGGCCACCTGTGCTGTCGAAGGCGCTGGAGGACGTCAGCCGCAGGAACGCCGCGAGCAAAAGAGCGACTGCCAGAAGTCCAATGGTGAGCGCAGCCCGCCTCGACATGACCACACCCTACTGGCCGGACTCACCAGGCGTGTCGATTGCCGACCATCCCGCCGCGGTCTCGGCGATCTGGTCGGCAATCGCGATCAAGGCGGTGCTGGGTGTGTGTGCGAGTGGATCCCGGATGACCAGAACGCGCTGCTCGGCCCGCAGATCGAGGTGTGCAAGGGCGCCGAGGACCTCCTGATCGGAGCCCGGCGCGAAGATGACGAGTGCGTCGGGGTCGAGCTCGAGCACGTCCTCCAGACCGAGCCGGATGTACGGCGAGCCCTCTTCGGGAATCGGCGTCGCTCCCATCGAAGCGAGCATCTCCCAGTGAAACGACCCGGGGCCAAGGGCACCGATCGGGTCCGTCGATGCCAGTGCAAGGGTGCGCCCCAGGCGCGCCTGGAGGGCAGGCCGCACGCGGAATGCCCGGCTCATCTCCTCGACCAGGGCGCGGGCGGACTGCTCGTCACCTCCGACGAGTGCACTCAGCCGCAGCGTCGCTCGAGGGATGTCGTCCAGCTGCAGCAAGGGGATGGTGACAACCTCCCAGCCCTGGGCCGCGGCGAGGTCCTGCAGCCGCTGCGGCGGCTCCCTGGCATTCTGCTGGAGGACGACGTGGGTTGGCTGCACGTCCAGCAGGGCCTCGTAATCGAGGCCCGTCTCGTTGCCGACAGCCGGGACGGCGTCCTGCAGGATCAGGTCGAAGCCGTGTCGCCCAACGACATGTTCAAGCTCACCCAGGTCGCGGAGGATGACCGTCATGGCCGGGCTCAGCACGGCCAGACGCGGTCCATCAACGGGGGTTTGTGGCGTCTGCTGCTCGCCGCATCCTGGAAAGAGCAGCAAAAGCGTGGCAATAGCCGAGATGATGGCTGTGGATCTCACCTGCGCGATGGTAGGGTGTGACACGTCCGCTCGGGGGCGGAGACAGAGAGACGTTCGGCGACCGAGGCGACAAGGAGGTCTCCATGGGGTTGCTCACCAAGTTCACCAGTGTGTTCGCGAAGCCTGACCGTCCGGCGACGAAGCCGGCCGTGCGCCAGGAGCCACAGCCCACGCCCACGCCGCCCGCGGCTGAGGTGACGCCGCCGCTCACTGAGCCCAAGCCGCAACCGGCACCGGTTCCGCCGGCCGTCGCGGTGGCCACACCCCCGGCCAAGTCCAAGCAGCAGGTCGTGGAGGAGCTGCAACGCAACTACCGGGAGGTCGTGGGGTTGGTTCGCAAGGTTGACGCCCACCTGGACCGGGATGAGCAGCGTGCCCAGGAGCTGATGGCGATCGCCCATCGCTTCGATGAGGCCCTCCCGATGGTCGCATCACTCCCGGAGACCATGCGCACAGAGCTTCGCTCGCTGCGCGACGAGGTGACGCAGGCGATTCGCGATGCGTCCAGCGCCGACGAGCTCCGGGCCGATCGTCTCGAGGCCCTGCTCGGAAAGATCGGCATGGACGTCGAGCGCACGGGCGAAGAGCAGTTGCAGCTCGTCGAGACCATGGCGGGCTTCCGCGAGAGCCTGGGTGACATCTCGCGCAGCACCGCCCGCAGCGGTGAGGTGCTGGAGTCCATCGATCGACGGCGCGCCGAACGGGAAGATGAGCTGACCCGCATGCTGGTCGCCAGCCGCACGTGGATCATCGTGGCCTTGCTCAGTTCCATCGGCATGGCCGTCGTTGCGGTGAGTATCGCCGTCATCGCGCTCGCATCCGGCTGATCACGACACCGGCGGCACGACCTGCCCGGCAAATGCGCGGCCGATCTCGGCGTCCAGCGCTTCCAGCGCAGCCGGTTCGTGCAGCGGGAACGCCCATGTCCGATCGGAAGCCACCTCGCGCTCCGCGATGGCAGCCTCCACGCGCTGCACATCCTCCTGCAGCCGCTGCATGCCATCAGCCTGCTCGGTTCGGTACTGCTCCATCAGTCGCTGCATCTCGCCGAAGATCGGCCGAGGGTCACCGCCCGCGGCCTTGGTCTCCTCGATGCGCTGCAGCAGCGCGCGCTTGGCATCTGCCGTCCTCGTGTCTCCCAGCACGGCGGGATCATGCTTGGCCTCATGGGCCCGCCGCTTGGCGGCATCGAGTGCCGCGTCATCAGCATCCTCGCCGGAAATGGGCAGATACAGATCCGCGGTGACGATCGCGGTCGGGGCCAGCGTCACACCGAGCCAGTTCTGGAACCATGCGTCGGTGATGGCGTCGTAGACGCCGCCGCCGGTACCGTGAATGAACAGATCACACGCCGCCGAGCGAACGAGTCCTGTCATGAGCAGGGCCCGGGGTGCAAGCGTGGGGTCTGACGCGAGATCCTCCGCGAATGCTCGGCGCCGGCCCGAGTCCTCGAGCACCCACAGCGGCAGTTCGATTCCTGACAAGGCGTCATCCGTCAGCGGTGCAATCCCTGCATCGGGATGCGCCGCGACCGCCGTGTTGTACGCGTTGCGCATTGACACGGGATCTTCGCGCATCTGTTCCACCGCGGCGTGGAATACCGGTGCGTCTGCGAGTGTCGTGGCAGCGATCACGGAGTCAGGCCTCGCCCACGCCCGCGAAAGTTCCTCCAGCGTCCGCGCCATCTGCATCGCGGCGGAGGGGGCGCTG
>JBCBTA010000282.1:0-4663 GCA_039818905.1 Planctomycetota bacterium | reverse complement strand
GCCTGTCCCCTCGAAGCTGATCGCATCGTTCTCGATCGTGACAAGGCCCGGCGCCTCCACCTGACCGAGCGTCGCCTCGAAATCGATCGTTGGAGTCCGGATCGTCGCAAGCGATGCCGGCTGCGGCTGGGATTCGTTCTCCTCGAACGCGCGCCACTCCGCGTCGTCGAAGATGTCGATGACCACGCCACCATCCAACCGGCCCGCCTGTGGCTCGGCCCCCGATGGCATCAGCAGCCGTCCCGATGCCGCCTCGACGCGCACGCGGGCGCGGCCGAGGAAGATCCACGCACTGGGCTGTTCGAGCGAGAAGCGGCCGCCCGCTTCGGGGTCGAGTCGGTCAGCGGTGATCTCATACGAAACCGAGCCGTCGGCACTGGCGCGGCGATAGATCCACTGCTCGCCCGTCGCGATGATGTCCGTCGCCGAATTGGCGTCAAGAGACGCCCATTCGTCCGGTGGCCGTTCCCCGTCCGCAGGCGTCGTGCTCTGCTGCGGCGACTGGCGGCTGCTGAGGACAGCAAAGATCAGCAGGGCAGCGACCGCGCTGAACAACACAAGCGCCACGATGCGTCCTGCGGTGGTGGGGTTCATCGCTCTCCCGCGATTGGGTACTCGCTCGCTCCGGCAGATCGCCGGACGCCTCCATGCATGCTATCGGGACGCGTCATCGCGGACGACACGCAGGGCGATCAGGTCCTGGACGTCCAGCAGGCCGACCGGTCGCCCCTCGCCGTCCACGACAGGAATCTCATCCGCACGGTGCTCACGGACCAGCCGCACCGCGTCGCGCACGAGGTCGGTGTCCTGCAGCACGCGCGGTGATTTCGTCATGACGCTGCGGATGGGTGACTCAAGCAGGTCGGGCTCATGCAGGAAGAGCCGCCGGAAGTCGCCGTCGGTGAAGATGCCCGAGATCGAGCCCCGCGCATCGACGACGATCAGTGCACCCGGGCGGCGGCCGAGGGCATCGGCCGCATGCAGCGCGTCGCGGACCGACATGTCGTCCTGCACCACCGGCAGGTTGTGCCCGACGCTGAAGCGGAGGATGTCGGTGATCGGTCGAAGCAGGCCCCCGAGGGTGCCGCCGGGGTGACGGCGGGCGAACTCGTCCGGCGTCACCATGAGCCGGCGGGCCAGGGCCAAGGCGAGCGCATCACCCAGGGCAAGTGTCCCCGTGGTCGAGCAGGTCGGTGCGAGACCGAGGTCGCTCGCCTCGGTGATCTGCCCGAGCGAGAGGGAGACCGTCGCCAGCCGCGCCAGGGCCGACGAGCCGTCGCCACCAGTGATGGAGATGATCGGCACACTGTCCTGACGCAGAATCGCCGCGAGCGTCACCAGTTCCTCCGTCTCGCCGGAGTTGCTCAGAGCAAGTACTGCATCGACCGCGCGGACGCGGCCGAGGTCGCCGTGAACGGCTTCGGCGGGATGCATGTCATGCGAGGGGACGCCGAGGCTGGCCAGGGTGGCGGAGATCTTGCGCCCGATCAGGCCCGACTTTCCCATGCCGGTCACGATGACCGAGCCGCCCGCCTTCATGCAGGCCTCGAGCACGTCCAGTGCCTGGTGGAGCTCGGAACCGAGACGGTCGATCAGTCCGCTGACGGCATCCGCCTCGGCGCGCAGCACGTCTGCCACAAAACTCCGCTCGGTCGCACGATCATCGTTCGGGGGACGGTTCACGATCCCATACACTACACTCGTCGAGGCCTGCCGCGGTTGGTGGGCCGTTCATCGCCGGGAGCTTGGATGCCTCGATGCCGGTGCAGGATTACACCGTCCGACTCGATACCTTCCAGGGACCCCTGGACCTGCTGCTCCACCTGATCCAGCGGGCCGAGGTGGATATCACCGAGGTCTCGATCGCCCATATCACCGATCAGTTCCTGTCCCACATCGACGACCTCGATGAGCGGGTCGATGTTGACACGGCGGGCGAATTCCTCGTGCTCGCGGCGACACTGATCGAAATCAAGTCACGCGTGCTGACGCCGGACGAGTCCAAGGCGACCGCCTCCTCAGAGGAGGGCGCGGAATCCAACGATCTTGCCGGTGAGCTCATCCGCCAGCTCCTGGCATACAAGGCGTTCCGCGATGCGGCTGATCGACTCGACGACCAGCGAGCCGAGTGGCTACGGCGCTACCCCGCCGGACAGGCGGCGATCGACCGCGGCGCCCTCACGGCGGCCAGCGGAGCCGACGCAGCGACCGACCTTGAAGACGTCGAGCTGTACGACCTCGTCACCGCATTCGGGCACATCATGGAAACGGTCGTCTTCGACCGTCTCGGTGCCCATGAGATCACCGACGACGACACGCCCATCGAACTGCACGCCGCCGACATTGTGGACCGGCTCGATCGAGAGCCCGGCGGGCGCATCGGGGGCGAGGGCATCGCGTTGCGCGTGATCTTCGAAGGCCGCTCGCGCTCCGAGATGGTTGGCCTGTTCCTCGCGCTGCTGGAGCTGACCCGCCAGCACCGCTGCGTGGTGCGGCAGGATCCGGACCGCCAGAGCGGAGATCCGGGGTCGGACATCGTCATCGCGCTGCGTGAACCCGAGAAGGCCGAGCACGTTGAAGACTCCGAGGATCGCATCGCCGCGATCGATGACGTCGCACCATCGGCTGCCTGGGAAGATGATCACATCTTCGGTGAGGACGAAGAGCCTGATGACGACGACGACGAGCCGGACGCGCACTGAGGGACGTTCCATGTCCGGCAGCGCCAAGCAACCGACGACCGAGCGCATTCAGAAGGTGCTTGCGCGCGCCGGGGTCGGCTCGCGCCGTCACTGCGAGGAACTCGTCGAACAGGGGCGTGTTCGCGTCAACGGTGTGGTCCGCCACGAACTACCGATCCTCGTGAATCCTGAGGCCGACGACATCGCCGTGGACGGGCGACCGATCCCCAAGGCGGACCGCCATGTCTACGTGCTGCTGTACAAGCCCAGAAACACCGTCAGCACCCTGAGCGACCCGGACCAGCGCCGGACTGTGGCCGACCTCGTGCAGCATCCGTCCGTCTCTCGGCTCTACCCGGTCGGGCGGCTGGACTACGACACGATGGGCCTGCTGCTGATGACCAACGACGGCGCCTTGGCCAACCGTCTCACGCATCCGCGCTACGGCGTGCACAAGACATACCGGGCCGTCGTCAAGGGCTCGATGACCGACGACGAGATCAAGCAGCTCGAGCATGGCATCTTCCTCGCCGTGCGCCGTGAGGGACAGACCGTCGGCGCGCAGCGCACCGGCGGTGCGTCACTCCACATCGTGCGCCGTGAGCCGGATCGAACCGTGCTCGACATCACGCTGACTGAGGGTCGCAACCGCCAGGTCCGGCGCATGCTGGCCCATGTCGGGCATCGGGTGAAGAAGCTGACCCGCATCCAGATGGGCCCGCTGAAGCTCAAGGGCCTGCGGCTTGGTGAATGGCGCGAGCTGTCAATCGGCGAGGTGCGTGCGCTCCGCCGTGCATCCAAGGCTGGTCCCTCGTGACCGCCAGCCCCGATGTTGGATCCGAACTCACCCGGCTGCAGCGCTTCATACGCAAGTCGCTCGATCTCGGTCGCTACGGGGCCCAGATGCTGGTGCGCGACCGGGCACCGCAGATGGCCGCCGCCCTGGCCTATCGCACGCTGTTCAGTCTGATTCCCGTACTCGTGCTCACGCTGGTCGTCCTCAAGGCTTTCCTTGGCGCAGACGGCATTCGCAGCGGCATGAACGATCTCATGGGCTGGCTCGGTTTCGACGAGATCGCGGTCGAGACCCGCGGCTCCGTCGAGGGCGATCCGGAGGAGATGACTGCCGAGGAGCGGGACGCCGCGGAAGTCTCGATCAACGAGTTCCTCAATGAGTTCATCGACAACGCGGTCCTCCGCGTCGAGGGCATCAACACCGGGGCCATCACGCTCGTCGGTATTGCGATCTTCATCTACGCGGCGCTGTCTCTGCTCATCCAGATCGAGCAGTCGTTCAATGCCGTCTGCCGTGCTCCGACCGGACGCAACATGATCGTGCGTCTCACGACCTACTGGACGCTGCTCACGCTGGGGTCGCTGGCGGTCTTCGCGAGCTTCACCGTCGGCGAGGGGTATCAGCAGGCCCTACAGCGACTGCCGACGTGGCTGGAATGGGCCGGCCGGCCCATTCAGCTCGCCACGCGGGTTGGCATCACCTGGCTGCTTCTGCTCTTCGCCTACACCCGCATGCCCAACACCCGCGTCCGGATCAAGCCGGCGGCGATCGGTGCATTCGTCGCCGCCGCCATGTGGGAACTGGCCAAGAGCGGTCTCACGCTGTTCATCCGAAATGCCATCGACGGTCAGGTCGCGGTCTACGGCTCGATCGCGCTGCTCCCCATCTTCCTGCTGTGGGTCTACGTCACCTGGCTCATCGTGCTCTTCGGCCTCGAGGTCACACACATCCTGCAGACGGCCCATCGTGCGCGCGAGCGGCTGCCTGACGGGCCGATCCTGGTCGATCCGAACGTCGCCGTGCTCATCATGCGAGAGATCGCCGCGGCGTTTCACCGGGGTGATGGGCTCAGCTTCGACGAGATCGTCGAGGGCACCGGCCTGCGTGAGGATGTCGTTGAGCGCATCATCGCGCAGCTCATCGGGGAAAGGCTGCTCAACCGGGTCGACATCGATCTCGTCCGCTG
>JBCBTA010000281.1:0-4670 GCA_039818905.1 Planctomycetota bacterium | reverse complement strand
TCCTTGCCTTAGCCATTGGTGAACCAGGAAGGTTCCCAGGTTGGCGTGGTAGCGATAAAGATGGTTTGCATCCTCTTCCGCCGCCGACTGCATCTGTTTGTGCTTCCGCTCCATCCACGCGATCGCCTCATCGGTCATGTCGGTTGTGAAGTGGTAGTCCGGGTCATCCTTCTTGGGGACGCGCGTGACGCCGTCGAAGATGACAGGATCCCACTGGTTCGTCTCGCCGCCGATGAAGCCGTAGAACTTGTCGAATCCGGAGTTCGTCGGCCAGCGGAAGAAGGGGCCCGACACCGATACCTCCCATGGTGCCGTCTCGTGCCACTTCCCGAAGGCGGCCGTGCTGTACCCGTTCATGCGCAGCGTCTCGGCGACGTACTTCGCATTGTCCGGCCGTTCACCCTGGTTGCCCGGGAAACCGGTGGCGACCTCCATGACGGAGCCCACGTTGACGGCGTGGTGATTGCGTCCGGTCAGCAGTGCCGCCCGCGTCGGCGAGCACAGTGCCGTCGTGTGAAACCGGTTGAAGCGCAGACCCTGGCGGGCCAGGCGGTCGAACGTCGGCGTCTCGATGGGGCCGCCGAAGGTGCTGGTTGCACCGAATCCGATGTCGTCGATTAGGACGATCACGATGTTCGGGGCCCCCGCGGGCGCCTCGATCACGAAGCGATTCGGCGTTTCGACGTTGCGAGCGTCCATCTCCGTCACGGGCGTGGACGCCGGTGGCTGGATGGGCAGGACCGCGCGGTCGAGTTCACCATTGCCCTGACGGCCCGAGTCGGCGATCGAGCAGCCACACACGATGACGGTGACGCTGATGAGGAACACTGCAAGTCGGCGCATGATGAGAACCTCTGTCGATGGAGGAATCGGGCCGCACGACGAATGGCAGATCGTTGTCGTTGTGCGGACGAGCAAGAATCGGACGTAGCATACCGTCTGGACATGCAGCCTCCGTTGGAGGACCTGCACGGCAGTAGCATGCCCACAGACGCGTCGATCACGCCTTGGGTGTCGCCCGGCGCGCCTGTTCGCTCCCGAGCCACAGCGCCAGTCCCGCCATCACGATCGCGATCGGTGCGACGGTCGCGGCCATCGCAGTCAATGCTCCCACGGAGAGCGTCGCCACGCCCGCCCGCAGGCCGACACCGGCCACGTCACCCGCGCGGTAGACGAAGGTGTCGATCAGGCTCTTGGCCTTGTACTTCTCATCGCGACTGAGCACGGTGAAGAGCATCTCGCGGGCCGGCCGGGCAATCGCGTAGCGTCCTGCGCGAAAGACCGCCTGGACCACGGTGATGATTCCGAGCAGCGTGGCCGCCGCCCAGCCCGACTGTTCGCCCAGCGCGAGGATCGCACATCCCGCGAGCACCATCATCGGCAGCAGGACCAGCGCCCATCCGATGCCGATCCACCGGATGAGCTTGGCCGTCAGCACCAGCTGGAAGACCAGCGTCGTGATCTGCGCCCAGAAGTCGATGCTCGCGAAGGCCCCGACGCGTCCGGACTCGGATGCTCTGGCCTCGAGGACCGTCTCCGCCTGCTTGAAGTACAGGACGGTCATCAGCACTGCCATCAAACCGATGTACGTCGCGATGGCCATGAGGTACCGCGAGCGCAGGGCAAGCCAGAATCCGTCAACCGCCTCACGAATTCCGCTGCGCCGGTCGCGTGCCGGCTCGTCGCTTGCATCCGTTGATCTTGCTCCACGCCTGTGCGCGCCCAGCACGCTCAGTCCGACCGAGATCGTTCCGGCGAGGCCGACGAAGACCGCGCTGACCACCATCATCGCCGACGGCTCGAGAGTCAGACCGATCTTGCCGTAGTCCCGGCCGAGCAGCTCGAAGGTTCCGCCGGAGACCGCCCACGCCGACGCCGATCCCAGCACGGCCCCGAACGTCCCGCCCACGGCGACCGACGGGAACACACGCCGCGACTGCTCGGGACCGAAGCAGTCACTCATCAGGGACCAGAACAGCCCCACCATGAAGACGTTGATCACGCTGAGCCAGACGAAGAAGACGCGCCCGGACCAGATCGAAATCACCTCGTCTCCACCGACGCTGCGGAACGCCGCGAATCCGAGCAGCATCAGCACGATCGACCCGTACGCCACGGGCAGGAAGATGCGCCGATCAAACCGACCGACCAGCCACGAGAACACCGGGTTCAGCGCGAACGATGCAACCATCGTGGCGATGAAGAGCGACGGAAGCTCGCTCATGCCGCGTTCCACCCCGAATGCCTCGCGCACCGGACGAATCAGCGAATAGCCGAACAGGATGCAGAAGAACATCACCGCGGCGGTCAGCACCGGAACCATCTCAGTCGGTCGCAGATTGAAGACGGACAGCAGGCGCCCGCCGACGCTGCCCGGCTCGGCTCCCTCATTCCCGGAATCGCTGTGCTTGGCCATGGCGGAAGGTTCCTCAGTATCCCGCAGCCTTATCGACCACGTTCAGGAGTGGCTCGCCGGCGCCGAACCGCCGGACGTTCTCGAAGAGCAGCGCCCGTCGCCGGGTGCCTGTCAGGGCGGCGCGACTCGCAACGTGCGGCGTGATGATCACGTTCGGCATGCTCCAGAGCGGATGGTCGGCGGGAAGCGGTTCGGGCGTGGTGACGTCCAAACATGCGCCGGCGAGATGGCCTCGCTCAAGAGCATTGACCAGGGCGTCCTGATCCACCACGCGGCCGCGGGCGATATTGACGAGGTACGACCCCGGTTGCATCCGTGCGAGCGCACCCGCGTCGATCATCCCCTCGGTCTCGTCCGTCAACGGGACGCAGAGCACAACGACATCCGCGAGCGGCAGCAGCGCATCGAGCTCGTCTGCTGTCCCCAACCGGTCCACGTACGGCGGCGGCTCGGTCCGGCTGCGCCGCGTGGCGAGCACGGTCATGTCAAAGCCCTTGGCTCGCCGTGCGACTTCCCGGCCGATGCCACCGAGTCCCACCACGAGCATGGTGCGGCCACTGAGGGCGATGGGATCGGTCGGACTGCCGCCGCGGTTCCAGGTTCCTCGCTGCTCGGGCTGCTGGTAGTAGCGCAGGTCACGCGTCAGGGAGAGCAGCATCCCGAAGACGTGCTCGGCGATCGCTGGCCCATGAATCCCCTGCATGTTCGTCAGGACGATGTCCTCGTCGTCCATCCCCTCACGCTCGAGGAGCCAGGCGACACCGGCCGAGGGCGACTGCACCCACCGCAGTTGATCCGCGGCTGCGAGGAACTCCGGTGTGCAGTGTCGTCCATCCGCACCGTGGACCATGGGCGCGAGCCGCAGCGCGTCCTCGGGGGACTGCGGGACCACGCAGCGCACGTTCGGTGTGAGGGCGTTGAGGGCGGCGAGATCAGCATCGGACATTGACCCGGCGAGGTAGATCAGCTGGAGGCGACCATCGTCGGTGGGCATGGCGACTCGCGCACCATCATCTGAGCCCACGTCGAGAGGCGCTGCGGAAGCTGTCGGACGCTCAGACGGCCCGGCGCAGCCGAAGGGCAGCGCCGCGATCACGATGACGGTCAGGGCCCGGCACAGGCTTCGGTTGGTCTGACAGGTGTGGGTCATGGGAACTCCTCTCCGACACCGTACCGTGGCGCCGCGCCGTTCGTCGGGCGGCGCGCCGTTACGCGACGGCGGGAAGCCGAGCCACCGCGAGTTCGCCAGATCCCGGCCCGCCCCCGATCTTGGCGAGGGCGAATACTGCCGCGCCCATGCCGCACCGCTATGCTCCCGCGTCCTTGGCCCACCGAGAGCATCCGGTCCCGCCAGGGGCACGAACAGATCCTCCAGGTCAGGGGCCCGGTGCCGAAGGCCGACAACCAAGCCCGAACACGACCCGGAGTGCAGCACTCCGGCTGCCGTCCCGAGAGGAACCAGACACCATGAAGAGACGTGACTTCTGCCAGACTGCGCTCGCGGCCGGCGTCACCTTCGCGACGGCGAGCAGCCGAGGATTCGGCCAGGCACTCAAGGCTGATCACGAGGGCGACACACCGGCCCTGTTCACGCCGCTCACGCTGCGGGGTGTGACTCTGCGCAATCGGATCGCGATGTCGCCGATGTGTCAGTACTCCAGTGAGGACGGCTTTGCCAACGACTGGCACCTGACCCATCACGCAGCCCGCGCGGTCGGCGGCGCAGCGCTGCTGATCGCGGAAGCCACGGGTGTGGAGCCTGAAGGACGGATCACGCCCAGCTGTCTCGGCATCTGGAAGGACGAGCACGTTCCCGCACTGCGCCGCATGACGGACTTCGTGCGCGAGCACGGCGCCGTGCCTGGTATTCAGCTTGCGCACGCCGGGGTCAAGGCGTCGCGGTATGGCCCGTTCGACCGCCCACGCAGCGGGTTCGTGCCGCTCGATCAAGGTGGCTGGATGCCGGTCGGTCCGACCGCGAAGCGCTTCCGATCAGATGGTCCGATCCCGCACGAGCTGACGATTGACGAGATCCGCGCGATCACCGGGTCGTTCGCCGCGGCGGCGGAGCGGTCGATCGCCGCCGGATTCCAAGTGATCGAGCTTCACTTTGCGCACGGGTATCTCGGACACAGTTTCCTGTCGCCGCTCATGAACGACCGTCTCGGGGGTCAGCGGCACCAGCACGACGATGATGTCGGCGCCGTCGAGCACCTCCATGCGCCGCTCCACGGTGACGACCCGATCGAACCCG
>JBCBTA010000280.1:0-4682 GCA_039818905.1 Planctomycetota bacterium | reverse complement strand
GGTTGGCCTGGGCATCCAGGATGCCCAGGGCAACCTCAACGCCGCTCTCGCCCTCGTTCAGGACGCACACACGGGCCAGCTCGATGCCTGTGTCACCCTCGATCCACAGACCCGCCTCAACCATCCAGTCGAGGATCTCACGGTCCTCGCGGCTCAGCAGGCTGGACATCAACTCCGAATCGCCGTCGATCACAGCCGAAGCGAGATCCGCCACGGCCTGCGCCAGCGAGACGGTCGAGGGCTCGCGCTCATCCGGGAACTGCACCCGCGGATCCAGCTCGATCTCCTCGAGCGGATACACCTTGGGCGGTGGCGGTGGTGCGATCACCTCCTTCGGTGCTTCCTGCTCCTTCTCGCAGCCGGTGGCCACCAGCAGGCAGAGCCCGCCGCAGGCCGCCAGGGCTGTGCGACGCCAGATCGAGTCATGTCGATGGTTCGGCATGGTTCATCACCTTCGTTGGGCGGTCGATTCGACGCATCAACCCGGAAAGGACCTTCCCCGGGGCCAGCTCATGGTACGCCCCGGCCACCTCGCCGACGAGCCAGCGGCAGCATTCCTCCCAGCGAACCGGGGCTGTCAGCTGCTCCACCAGCCGCTCGCGAATGGCGTCCGCAATGGGCAGTGCCGCGTCAGGGCCTGTCCCGTGGGGCATGCCTGTGACGTTGGACAGCACCGGGTAGGCCGGCGAGGCGATCGTCACCTGCTCCAGAGCGCTGCGGAGCTGCTCTGCGGCTGGCGCCATGAACGGTGAGTGGAACGCACCGGCGACCGTCAGGACGCTGGCGCGGAGACCCTTGTCCGTCGCAACTGTGGCGGCCCGTTCGCATGCCGCCGTCGATCCGCTGAGCACCACTTGGCCCGGGGCATTGAAGTTGGCGGGGACGAGGACGTCGCCGTCGCCCGCTTCCTCGCACACCGCGACGGCCTGCGCCTCATCGGCCCCGATCAGAGCGACCATGCCGCTGTCGGCGGCTTCCGCCGCGTCCTGCATGGCCTTGCCCCGCAGAGCGACGAGTCGAAGCCCATCGTCGAAGGAGATCGCCCCCGCCAAGTGCAGGGCGGTGTACTCACCGAGGCTGAGCCCGGCGGTCGCGCCGATGGCTCCCGGCTCGGCCCCGCCGAAGAGCGCCTGGAAGCACGCCACGCCCACCGTGTAGATCGCAGGTTGTGCGACGTCGGTGCGGTTGAGGATGTCGTCCGGCCCGTTGAAGCAAAGGTCGCTCAGCCGCGCGCCAAATCGATCGCCAAGGATCTCGTCGGCAGCGCCGAAGGTCTGGGCGGCATCCGGGGAGGCATCGAACCACGCCTTGCCCATGCCGACCGCCTGGGCGCCCTGGCCCGGGCAGAGAATGATCGAGTGTTCGCTCATGATGTCGAGGTTATACCGCGCGCTCGTCTGCGCCTCACAGCTGCCAGAGCGCCGAAGCCCACGTCAGTCCGCCGCCGAAGGCGACGAACATCACCAGCTGCCCCTCGCCGCACTGACCCGAGCCGCGCAGCTCGTCGAAGGCGACCGGGACGGAGCCCGCCGAGCAGTTTCCGAAGCGATTGATGTTGATGTACAGCTTTTCCGGCGGCAGTCCGAACCGCTTCCGTGCCGACTCGAGCATGCGGGCGTTGGACTGGTGGCAGACATACATGTCCACGTCCGACGCCTCGACGCCCGCCTCGTCCAGCGTCTTCTGAATGACGTCGCCGAACGTGCCCACCGCGAACTTGTAGACCTCGCGCCCATTCATCTGCAGCGAGTTCATGGTGAGCGTGCTCAGGTCCTTGCCCTCCGGCACATCCAGTGGGCTCCGCGGGATGTACAGATCGTCCCATCGCGAGCCGTCGGAGTGCATGAATCCGGAGACCATGCCCTTGCTCGCGTCGTCGGTCGCCCGCAGGATTGCTGCGCCGGCCGAGTCGCCGAAGAGCACGCACACCGCACGGTTGCTGAAGTCGAGCACCCGTGACATGACATCGCAGCCGATGACGGCAACGGTGCGGTGCGAGCCCGCGCGGATCATGTCATGTCCGATGTTCAGGCTGTAGAGAAAGCCGCTGCACGCCGCCAGCACATCGAATGCGCCAGCGTTGGCCGCCTCGACGTTTGCCGCTACGCGGCAGGCCGTGGATGGACACGTCATCTCCTGCGTCACCGAGCCGAGGATGACCAGGTCGAGATCCGCACCGGTCAGGCCCGCGTTCGCCAGCGCCTTGTTCAGCGCCTGCGTGCACAGCCACGTGGGCGTCTCACCCTTGCCGGCATCGCAGATGCGGCGTTCGCGAATACCGGTCCGCTGGACGATCCACTCGTCCGACGTCTCCATGAACGACTCGAGATCGGCATTCGTCAGGCGCGCCTCGGGCACGTGATGCCCGGTGCCGGCGATGCGCACGCCCACCTGCACCTTGGCTCGATCCGCCCGGATCCCGCGCGCCGCCTGTGTGCCCTGGCCGCTCACGATGTCGTCGCCTCGTCACGCGAACTGACGTACTCATCGATTTCCTTGAGGCGACGCACGATCGCATCGTTGACGCCCTGCGACACGTAGTCGCGGGCGTGTTTGATGGTGTTGGTGATCGTCCGCGCCTGGCTCGACCCGTGGCAGATGATGCACACGCCACGCACGCCGAGCAGGGGGGCGCCGCCATACTCGTGGTAGTCGTTCTTCTTGAACAGCGATGCCATCACCGGCTGCAGCTCAATCGCCAGATCGGGATCGGTCTCGAAGACCTCCTGGGCGATCGTGCTGAAGAGGCTCTTGGCCAGGCCCTCGGCCAGCTTGAGCGTAATGTTGCCGACGAAGCCGTCGGTGACGACCACGTCCGCCTTGCCCTCGAAGAGGTCGCGCCCCTCGATGTAGCCGATGCAGTTCATGCCGGGCGTCGCACGGAGCAGCTCCCGCACCTCGCGGATCATGCCCGTGCCCTTGCCTTCTTCCGACCCGATGTTCAGCAGCGCGACCCGCGGCGTCTCGATGCCCACGACCTTTTGGGCGTAGGTCTCCGCCATCACGGCGTACTGCATCAGGTGGCTCGCCCGTGGTTCCGGGTTTGCGCCGACGTCGCACAGCACGACCGGGCCGTGCAGCGCGGGAATGACACACGCGATGCCTGGACGGTGGGCGTTGGGCAGGCGCTTCATGTGCATCGTCGCCGCGGAGACGCAGGCGCCGGTGTTCCCCGCCGAGATCACGACGTCCACCGGATCATCGCTCTTTCGCGATGAGCCCAGCGTGACCATCTTCACCAGCGATGACTCGGGCTTGCTGCGAACGGCCTCGACCGGCGGCTCGTGCATCTCGATCGTATCGGCCGCGTGTACGACCTCGACGCGGGGATCGTCAACGCCGCGCTCGTGCACGATGTCTCGGATGACTGCCTCGTCACCGACCAGGAGGAGGCGATCGTTCTCCTCGAGGAGCGCAAGAGCATCGAGGCAGCCCTTGACGATCGCGTCGGGAGCGTTGTCGCCGCCCATCACGTCAATGGCGAACCGCATGAGTACTGCCTTCTTTGGCGTCAGTCGGTCGTGCCGATTCCGAGCTTCGGAACGCGGATCACCAACCCCGGACGAACGTACCCCGACTCCTTGCAGACGCGATGGTGCTGCTTGGGGCTGCCGGTCAGCGGGCACATCGTCGGAAGCTGGGCGGTCAGCGCAAGGTGGCTGCGACGCTTCCGCTTGCGGGACGGACTGATGCGATGAGTGGGATGCATGGGTCTGGTCCTTGTGCCCTTGTCTCAGTCGAGCGGGGCAGAGTAGGGAGGTATGCCCTTCATGTCAATCCCTCAGGCCACTGAGGACCTCCTGAACAATCCGGGCCCCAGCCCACCAATCGGCTGGTACGCTGGCTTTGTCCCCCGAGCCAGACGGAGCCGCGAATGCCCGACAGCCCGCCGACGCCCACCCTCAGCCAGGACCAGCGAGAGGCCTACTGGCGGGCCAACATCCGCTACGTCTTCATCCTTCTGACCATCTGGTTCGCCGTCAGCTACCTCGCCGGCATCGTCTTCGTCGAGCAGCTCAACGCGGTGCGGCTCCCCGGATCCGGGTTCAAGCTCGGCTTCTGGTTCGCACAGCAGGGTGCGATCTACGTCTTCGTCGTCCTCATCTTCGTCTACGTTGCCCTCATGAACCGCCTCGATCGGCGCTTCGGCGTCGGCGAGGAGTAGCACCCATGGACACCCAGGCCTGGACCTTCATCATCGTCGGGCTCACCTTTGCCCTGTACATCGGCATCGCGATCTGGTCGCGGGCCGGCAGTACGGGGGAGTTCTACGTCGCCGGCAAGGGCGTCCCGCCGCTGGCCAACGGCCTCGCCACCGCGGCGGACTGGATGAGCGCCGCCTCCTTCATCGGGATGGCCGGCATCATCTCCTTCGCCGGGTACGACGGCAGCGTCTATCTCATGGGTTGGACCGGGGGATACGTCCTTCTCGCCCTCCTCTTGGCGCCCTACCTCCGCAAATTCGGCAAGTTCACCGTCCCCGACTTCATCGCCGACCGCTACTACAGCCGCACCGCGCGCCTCGTCGCCGTCGTCTGTGCCATCTTCATCAGCTTCACGTACGTCGCCGGGCAGATGCGTGGCGTCGGCGTCGTCTTCAGCCGCTTTCTCGAAGTTGATATCACCGTCGGCGTCGTCATCGGCATGGGGCTCGTCTTCTTCTACGCCGTCCTCGGTGGCAT
>JBCBTA010000279.1:0-4712 GCA_039818905.1 Planctomycetota bacterium | reverse complement strand
TTCTTCGTGGTCGTCGGCAGGTCGGCGAACTTCCAGGAGAATTCGATCGTCTCGCCATCCTCGAGCTCGATGACGCCCTGAAGCGTGCCGCTGGACTTGCCGTCCACGCGCAGCTTGGTCGAGCCGCGCCCGTTCCACGCCGTGACGATCGGCGACAGCCGCTCGCCGCGCAGGTGCCGAATGCGGGAGCGCAGCGCCATGGTCGCGCGGGTGGCATCGACGCCCATCGAGCGCAGCGTGATCACCAGCGAGTCCATCGACGCGGACACGCGCTTTCCCGACGCGCTGACGTACGACGTCTGCACGCCGTGCAGCTTCGCGAGCATTCGGATATCCGCGGGTTGTGATCCCTTGGCCAATCCGGGTCTCTCCAATGCGGGGTGGCGGACCCCGTTGCCAACGTCTGCTTTCGACCGGGGACGCCCGCCAATCGAACGGCCACTCTTGCGGCCTCAGCCCCAATGGTCAAGCCTGACGGTCAGTCTGATTCCGACCGTCCGAAAAACCGGCCCTCAGGGCCGCTGGTCGAGGACGCGCCATCCCTCGAGGCAGGGGGCGACGCCTCGCCCGGGTCCATATGGACGCCCGGATAGACCCCGAGCATGCTTCCGGAGGAGACCACCCGCCGCGGCAGCATCAGCCCGACCTGCTCCATCACCTCCCGGATCGCCGAGTTGCTGTTGGGCCCGAGCAGCCGGTACGCCCGGCTGAAGACGCGATCCTGCTGCAGCGCCGCCGCCTGGGCCGGCCCGACGCGGTACTGCGCCTCCAGCCGATCGCGCGGCGACCCCAGCACCGGCCGAAGCCACACACCCGGCGACATGCGCGCGATCGGGTCGAACGGCTGCGGCCAGGTTGGCTGCGCATCCACCCGCTGCGACGCCCGCGTGAACTCGATCCGCCCGGACAGGTGCGCGTGCGGCTCCGGGCACTCGCATTGCAGATACAGATGCCGGCCACGCCCCGCGACCACCCACGAGCGCAGCTCCAGCGCGCAGGACGCGTCGGCCCGCGGCCCTGGCGCCGACAGCACCCCGCCCCCGACGGCGACCGCCGCCAGCCCGGCAAGGAGCGCAAAAGCTGTGATGGTGGATCGAACCATGCGTTGCCAATGGTGTGCGCCGAACGCGTGGGCGTCCAGCGATGTCGTCGTGCGTTTCGAGTCGCCTTCGTCGCTCCGTCGCTGCAACAATAAAACACCCGCCGGAAGAGGGTCTGCCGGCGGGCGTTTGTCTGTCGTCCCTGACGGTATGTCGATCGTCCGTCGGCCGGATCAGGCGACGGTGATGTCCTCGTTCAGGTACACGTCCTGGATGGCGTGGAAGAGCTTGACGCCGTCCTTCATCGGGCGCTGGAACGTCTTGCGTCCGGAGATCAGGCCCACGCCGCCGGCCCGCTTGTTGATCACGGCGGTGCGCACGGCGTCGGCGAGATCGTTGCCGCCCGAGCCGCCGCCGGAGTTCAGCAGCGGGCTGCGGCCCATGTAGCAGTTGGCGACCTGGTAGCGGACCAGCTCGATGGGATGGCAGTCGCTGCCATCGTCCTTGCCGCCGCCGCAGAGCTCGGTGTAGATGCGCTTGTCGAACTTGCCGTAGCTGCTGCCACCCATGTTGAGGGCGACGTAGCCGCCGTTGGTGTCGGCAAGCTTCTGCTTGATGATGTCCGCCTCGATCGTGACGCCGAGGTGGTTGGCCTGCCCGGTGAGGTCGGCGGACGTGTGGTAGTCCGTGCCGTCCACCTTGAAGGCGTTGTTGCGGATGTAGCACCAGAGCACGGTGACCATGCCCAGGGCGTGGGCTTCCTCGAACATCTCGGCGACGTACTCGATCTGGCGACGGGAATCCTCGGAGCCGAAGTAGATCGTCGCGCCGACGGAGACCGCGCCCATCTCGAAGGCCTGGCGGATCGAGCCGAAGCGATCCTGCTGGTGCACGTTCGGGAAGGTGAGCAGCTCGTTGTGGTTGAACTTCACCATGAAGGGAATCTTGTGGGCCCACTTGCGGCTGACGGCGCCGAGGACGCCCAGCGTCGAGGCGACCGAGTTGCAGCCACCCTCGTAGGCGAGCTCACAGATCTTGTCGGGGTCGAAGTACTCGGGGTTGGGCGCGAAGCTGGCGCCTGCCGAGTGCTCGATGCCCTGGTCCACCGGGAGGATGGACATGTAGCCGGTGCCGGCGAGGCGGCCCGTGTTCATCATGAGCTGGAAGTTGCGAAGCACCGGATTGGAGCGGTCGGTGTCCTTGAGGACGCGCTCGACGAAGTCGGATCCGGGAATGTGGAGCGAGGTGCGCGGGATGCCCTTGCACTCGTAGCTCATCAGAGCGTCAGCTTCGCTGCCAAGAATGTCGGCGACGGCGGTCATGCGCCACCTCCTGCGAACGGTTGGTTTGTATGCCGTGCCGGCGGCACGGTGCGCCGGGCCAGTCGATGGGAAGCCGCCTTGCGTCTGCTCACGAGCCCCCAACTGGGACGACGGACGTCGTGCTTCTCCCCACAGAGAATAGCGACCCCAGAGGCGCCGAGACGCCTCGGGGTCGTGCTGTGGGTCACATTCTTGGCCCGTGGTCCGCAGAGGCCCCGGTCAGGGCGTGCGCTGGGCCGGGTGGGCGTCGGCCGAGCGCGTGCGGACATGAATCTCGGGGCCGGAGCCGGGCTCGATCGCAATCGGGCCGGACTCCAGGGATTGCTGCATCAGACGACCGACCTTGAACTTCACGACCTTCTTGGCCGGCACCTCGACGCGCTCGAGCGTCTTGGGGTTCTGGGCGGTTCGAGCCTTCCGCTCCCGGATCTCGAAGACCCCGAAGTCGCGGAACTCGAGTCTGTTGCCCTTGCCGAGCTCCAGGATCACCTGGTCAAGGAAGGACTGCACCGTGCGTTTGACATCGACCCGCTTTTGGTCAGTCGCTTCCGCGATGCGGTCGATCAGGTCTTTCTTGGTAACTGTGGGCATCGCGGCCGTCGCCTCCCGACGAGTGAGCGGACGGGCCGACATGGGAACCGCAATCAATGCGATGGCGTCCTCCCACGCATCACACCGACCGCACAGCACAGCGGTTGCCCCGACCCGACTATGAAGTATGCACTTCTCACAAAGGGCCGTCAATGCACCACTTGAGCGATAAAGCCGCCCTGTGGGACATGTCAGCCGCATTTGTCATCGGACACGCTGAGAGCGCCTTGCCCATGTTCACGCCGCCCTGAGATGGGGATCGCGCACATGGTGCGCATCGGGCACGTGGCTTAGCGCTGCCACCAGTACCAGAACCGCACCCGACGCTCCGGCGGGCCCGGAATCTCAGGCCACTGGTCGGTCGCCCGCAGGGGCTGGCGGGTGCGGGGCGTCAGCCGCTCGTCCAGGCGGGCGTACTCGAACCGCATCGTCGGGTCCGGCGCGGTCCGCTCCCAGGCGAGCATGCCGTCGGTCGGGAGCACCAGCATGGACATGTCGCGCCGAGGCTCGGGGGCCCGGCGCTGGCTCGCGGCGTCGGGTCGCGTCGAGGTCGTCGGCGTCTGGCAGCCGCCGAGGAGCAACAGCCCCGCCGCGAGCGGCAATGCAGTCCACGCTGTGCGCCGAAGTGCCATGGAACTCCTCGTACAACGAGTATGCCACGGCTTTGGTGTCCGAAAAGACAGCACGCCGGCGCCCGAAGGCGCCGGCGTGCGTGGTTATCGGTGTGGTGTCGCGGCAACAGTGTTGCGCCGCCGCAGCAGCGGATCAGTACTTGCGCTGCGTGCCGGCAGGCAGCGTGCCGCGGTCGATGGCCGCGTTGGTGCGCCGCGTGATGCCGTTGAAGACAACGCTCAGCGGGCCCTCGCTCTCGAGGTTGTGATGTACGATCAGCGTGCCGCGGAATGCGCCGGCCTTCTCACCGGTGGTGCCCTTGATGATCAGCCAGTAGCCGCCGCCCTCTTCCTCGGGCACCTCGACGAAGGTGGGCTCGATGTCCTCGACGGTCGAGTTTTCAACCTCGATGCGCTCGATAGTGAAGGGCAGGCCGCTCTCGGTGAACAGGCGGGTGCGGGCCTCGAACGGCTCGTTCGGCTCCGTGCGATTCACACGGATGAAACGCGGCGAGGTGGAGAGATCGCCACGCACCATCGCGAAGATGTGCGCCTTGACGTCGAAGATCTTCGACTCGGTCGCACCGGGCGGCGTTGCCCGGATCTTGAAGGTCAGCTGCTGATTGATGGCGCCGCTGGGCAGACGCTCGTTGAAGGTCGCGATGATCTTCTGGCGGAACTGACCATTCTTGCCTTCCGTCGGCTCACCCTCGGTGGAGAAGGACAGCACCGGCGAATCGCAGATGATCTCCTCAATCTCGAAGTCCTTGTCGCGGCTGAGCACGGTGAACAGGCCCTTGTGCGCCTCGCCGGACTTGATCTGGCCCATCTGCAGACGCGGCGGCTCGACGAAGGCGAAGGGGATGAGCTCCGCGGAGATCTTCAGGCGGATCGCCGACTCCGAGTCATCGTTGCTCTGCACCGTGATGTACTTCGATGCGCGGCCGGGACCCTTGGGGGTGTAGACCGTCTCGATCCCCGCCGACTCGCCGGGCGCGAAGATCGTCTTGTCCATCTTGGTGGTCGTGCAGCCACAGCTCGGGCTCACACGGGTGATCTCCAACTCGGCATCACCGGTGTTCTTGAAGACGAAGGTGTGCTTGAGCGGGTTGGCGTCGTACACCACACCGAAGTCGTGCTCGATGGCC
>JBCBTA010000278.1:0-4725 GCA_039818905.1 Planctomycetota bacterium | reverse complement strand
TCGAGGTCGAGCGCCCCGGTACCGATGCGATGCTGACGATGGACGTGACACCCACGTTTGATCCGACGCTGCGCATGAAGTCGATCGGCGTGTCATGGGAGTCGTCCACCCAGCTCATGGGCGTCACGCGCGGCGTGGATGAAGCTGCCCTGGTGCGTCAGTTCGAGCGCGCGGGTCTGGAGGGTGTCCGCCCCGGCATGCGCGTGGTGTCCTACGGCGAGACTGCGGTCACGCCCGTCGCCGCGTGGCGGGAGCGCCCTGTCGAAGTCATCAGTGGCCTGCGACGTGCATTGGAGGGTGCCGCGGGTGCGCCTGTGCCTGTGACGTTTGAAGATGATGCGGGCGGGCGCGTCACGGTCGATGTCGTGGCCCGGGCCGAGTACCAGGTGGCGCAGGGTGATCTCGATGGTGAGCAGAGCGGTTTCGAGCACCTGCTCGGACTGACGCCGCCGATGAGCGTTGCGCAGGTCGATGAGCCCGGCGCGAAGGCTGGGTTGCAGGCGGGCGACGTCTTCGCGCGGATTGGCGAGCGCGAGTGGCCGTCCATCCTCGACGGCATCTCCGAGATTCGAAAGCACAGAGGGCGTGACATTCAGCTCGAACTGATGCGCGGCGGAGAGCTGATCGAGCTCACCGCGCCCGTGGGCGTGCAGGGGCGCATTGGCTTCCGTCCTGATCAGGCGTTCGACGGTCCGTACGTTGCGTCCTTGCCCGAGACGGACGCGGATCTCGCGATCAAGCGCATGGTGCCGGGTGTGACGGCGGGCTCGCGCCTGGTGTCACTCGACGGCGTGCCTGTCGCCGACTTCGACGCGCTGCGCCGGGCGCTGCTGGCGGCGACTGCCGACGCGGCTCGGTCCGGCGACGGTGCGACGGTCGAGCTGGCTCTTGGACTCGGTGCAAGTCTGGGTGATGGCGATGCTCCCGTGGAACTGCGAGCGTGGGAGCTGTCGCCCGAGGACGTGGCGGCTCTGCACGCCTTGTCGTGGGACACGACCCTGCTGGCGGCCCAGTTCACGCAGGCGGAAGTGCTGATGCGGGCCAGCGGCCCGGTCGATGCTGTGGTGCTCGGCGTGCAGAAGACGCATCGCATCATGATGCTGACATACCTGACGTTCCAGCGGCTGTGGCAGGGCACGGTGCGCGTCGATCAACTCAAGGGACCAGTTGGCATCGCCCACATCGGCGCGCAGGTGGCGGATCGCGGGCTCATCCACCTGCTGTTCTTCCTCGGGCTCATCAGCGTGAATCTCGCGGTCATCAACTTCCTGCCGGTACCGGTCGTCGATGGCGGTCTGTTCGTCATGCTGCTGATCGAAGGTGTTACGGGCAAGCCCGTGCCGATCGTGGTGCAGAACATCGCGACGATGATCGGTCTGGCGCTGATCTTGTCGGTCTTCGTGATCGTGACGATCAACGATCTGCGGGCACTGTTCTTCTGACGGAGCGACGTCAGGAGAGCAGGAGGAGCAACATCGTCACCAGAACACTGTTGTGGATCGCGTGCGCGACCATGGGGGCGATGAGGCTGCCGCGCCAGATGCGCATCAGGGCGAAGTTGAAGCCGAGTGCCATCAGGGGCGGGATGGCGACAAAGCCCTGCGGGTGGATCGCTGCGAAGATGAAACCGGTGATGAGTGAGGCACCGATTGCACCGGCCCAGTGCTGCGTGTGATGCAGCAGGGCGCCGCGGAAGACCATCTCCTCCACGATCGGGGCCCACAGCGCGACCATGGACAGCAGCAGCAGCGCATCGAGTACTCCGGCGCCACCGGCGCGATCCGTCACGGGGTGGGATGGCGAGATACCGGTCACCCACACGAGTACCAGCATGAAGAGCACGGCACCGACGAAGATGGGCAGACCGGCGAGATAAGCGAGGAATCCCATCACGGTTTCGTGGATGACGCCCCTGCCGCGACCCAGCGCGAAAGCCGGAGCGATGTCGCGCATGCGCATACCGCGAGCCAGTGGCCAGAGCATGGTGAGCGCGAGCATCCACTGGGCGATGTAGATCACGATGCCGAAGGCCGGCGATGCGCCGACGGGTGTCATGGCGAGCCCGGTGCCGAGGATCTTGAACAGGGCGAAGCAGAAGATGAAGAGGACGAAGGTTTCCAGCGCGATGCGCGAGACTGCGGACGTCGGGTCCGGCCGCAGTCGCGCATGCACCGGCGTGATGCGCCCGGTGAAGAAGAGGATCGAGCCCAGCACAAACAGAAGGAGGCCGGCGGCGAAGGCAATGATCGCGCCGAAGCCGACGACGACCAGGACGCCGAAGGCGCGCCCGCCATCGGACTCGATGCGCTGGCGCGCGGGATCCGTGTCCGACACGCCGAAGGCGATGGCGACGCGTCCCGGCCAGCCGTGATGCTCCACAAGCAGGTCGCGCCGGTCGCTCGGGACGGCGTCGGCCCCGCCGGCGAGGATGTCGCGGATGGTCTGCACGTCCTGTGGCAGCGTCGCCGGCAGAGTGTCCGAGGCGGCCAAAAGCTCGAGGTCGCTGCGGGCGGCGTCGATGTCGCCGACCTCCATGCGGAGCATGCTCACACGCACGTAGGTGGCCAGCGCGGCGGACCGCTCGAAGGAGGGCTCCTCGGCCAGCAGCTCATCAAGCGTGCCAAGGGGTTCGAGGAGACCGGTCATGTTCTGCTCGGCCTGGGCCTCGGAGAGGGCAATGCTGTCGGCCCCGACCAGTGCGCGGCCCATGATCTCGACGTCCATGCGGACCGGGGGGATCGTCTCGGGGCTCGGGCCGGGTGCCAGGGAGCCGATCAGCGGGTCGGTCACGATGACGGCGATGCAGCCGGCGATGGCGAGCATCCACAGCGCGAGGATGCGTCCCGGGCCCCTTCGGGGCGGGAGGTCGACGGGGCGATCGGGGGACAGATCGGTCGGCCCGGCTGATGGCCATTCTGTGGGCGGGGTGGGGTCGGTCACGGAGATTTCATCGGCTGTTGGCGGGCGTGTGGGTGGGGGAATGGTTGAACAGCGGGTAGCTGGTGGGTAGGCTACGCGGCTCGCGGTGGGCGACGGTGGGTCGCTCTGCCGCCAGATGCTGATGGATGGGCTCGCGAGAGCGGGCACCGGCTGGCCAGCGAAGGATCGTCTGGCAGGGCCGGGAAGCCGCGGTTGGCATGGCGCCAACAGGAGCGGCCTGTGGATCGTGTTGCGCCGGCGGATGGTGCCGGCGAGAGAAGGACGACGCACCGATGCGCCAGACGACATTCGCCAAGCCCGGCGAGATCAACAAGGTGTGGCGGCACGTAGATGCGGAGGGGAAGGTGCTTGGTCGCCTTGCCACCGAGATCGCGACCGTGCTGATGGGCAAGCACCGCCCGGACTGGACGCCGCACATTGACTGCGGCGACTTCGTGGTGGTGACCAACGCCGAGGGCATTGTTCTGACCGGCAACAAGGCCGAGCAGAAGATCAAGACGACGTACTCGGGCTACCCGGGCGGCATGCGGACTCGTCGATACGAGGAGCTGCTTGAGAGTCGTCCAGAGCATGTGATCGAGGAAGCAGTTCGGCGCATGCTGCCGAAGGGCCGTCTTGGTCGTCGCATGCTGAGCAAGCTGAAGGTGTACAGGGGTTCGGAGCATCCGCACGCGGCGCAGTCGCCGGTTCCTCTGGCGGGCTGAGACAAGCAATCGCCCGCGGTGCGGGCCCATGATTGGGACTGAACATCGATGAACGAAGAGACGACCACGTTCGAGAGTGAAACGACGACGAGCATCGGTGCAGCGCCGATGAGCGGTCTGGACATCGGCGCCGGCGCACCGGCGGCCGAGGAGCAGACGCGCCCGCTGGCGCAGCCGGAGCCGCCGGACGCGCACGGCTGGTGGTGGGGCACGGGCCGACGCAAGTCGGCGGTGGCCCGCGTTCGCATCAAGCCAGGCAACGGTGACATCAAGGTGCAGGTGTCGCGCAAGGCCACCAAGTCGGTGGACGAGTACTTCACCGAGACGCGCGACCGCAACGATGTGCACGCTCCGCTCCGCGTGACCGGCCTCGACGGCAAGTTCGACGTCGTGGCCCGCTGCTCGGGCGGTGGGTACATGGGGCAGGCACAGGCGGTTCGCCTGGGCATCGCCCGTGCCATCAAGAAGTACGACCCGTCGCTGGAAGGCAAGCTCCGCGACGCCGGCTACCTGACGCGTGACCCGCGTGAGGTCGAGCGGAAGAAGTACGGCCAGGCTGGTGCCCGCCGTCGCTTCCAGTTCTCGAAGCGCTAGGTCGATCTGCGGTTGGACGATCACGAAGGCTCGTCGCGATTGCGGCGGGCCTTTTTCGTGCGCGCTCGTGATTCAGGCGTCGCCGAAGTCGAGCGTGATGACGTAGGAGACGCCGGGGATGGGGTAGCGCAGCGCGAGGCGGAGGCCGATGAAGCGGTTGGGGGACCACTGCATGTGATCGAAGAGGAATCTGTTGAGTTCCGCGTGGCGTGGATAGCAGCGTGCCGCGGCGCGGCTGAGGCCCTGGCCGAGGTGCTCGAGCGAGGGTGTTTCGGCGAGCCGGTCGTACCAGGCGTCGTCGGGCGCGCGTGCCGCGACGGGGCCGATGACGTTGCCGCGATAGACGCCGGCGGAAGGGATGCTTGCGCGGGCGAGACGTCGGTCGAGGTAGACGTCGAGGATGAGGTTCTCCGTCGGCACGTTGGTGAGGCACTCGACGTTGAGGACTGGCGGGTCGCCGTTTTGCGGGTTGGGGCAGAGTGGGATG
>JBCBTA010000277.1:0-4759 GCA_039818905.1 Planctomycetota bacterium | reverse complement strand
GCAGCTCACCGGAAAGGGCGCCGCGGCATACAAGGGCCGCCCGGCGTGGTGGCGCGGTACGTTCAGCGTGCCGCACATCGGCCAGCCGCTCTTCCTCGATGCGACCGGACTCAGCAAGGGCCTGCTGTATGTCAATGGCAACGCCGCGGGGCGCTACTTCGTCAGTACGCATGGAGGGAAGGGTGTGCCGCCACAGGTGCGCTACTACCTGCCTGAGCCGTGGCTGAAGCCGGGCGAGGACAACGAACTGCTGCTGTTCGATGAGCACGGCTTCGCGCCGGGTAAGTGCAAGCTGGTCTACGACGCCGCGGGCTGATCGCGTCGCTGCTGCTGCTCTCGCTCGTATTCGGTGACGAGCCGCCTCGTGCCGAGATCGGCGAGCGTCGGGAACATCGTGCACAGCCCCATCGACCATCGCACAAACCACGACCAGCTCGGCCACACCTCCGGCTTCGGCTTGCGCAGGCACGCGACGATGGCGCGCGCGACCGTCTCGGGTGTCTGCATGAACCACGACGGTGCGTGATCCTCGAGGGAGATCGCGTCCCCGTGCGTCAGCTTCTTGGCCGTGTCGAAGAAATCCGTCTTGGTGCCGACAGGATGGATCGTCGAAGTGAAGACGCCGTGCGGACGAAGCTCGAGATTCATCGCCCGGCCCATGTGATTCTGCGCAGCTTTCGTTGCGCAGTATGCACCGAAGTACGGGAGTGCCATTTTGCCGATGCAGCTCGAGCAAATGAGCACGTGCCCGGCACCCGCCTCGAGCATGCGCTCAGCAGCGGGACGCACGACGTTCATGGTGCCGAAGAAGTTGGTCTCGAAGATGGCCCGCAGGCGCTCGTCATCGGTCTCATGTGACGCGGCCTCGAAGCCGTAGCCTGCGTTGGCAAAGACGGCATAGATGGAGCCGAACTCCCGCACCGTCTCCGCCACTGCGTCGCGGCAGGCATCCTGATCGTTGACATCCGTGCGCACCGCGATCGCTCGTCCGCCATTGCTGGTGATTTCGCTGACGAGCTCGCCCAGGCGATCATCGCGCCGGGCGCAGGCGACGACGGGCATACCCGCCTCCGCGCACCGCAGCGCAGTCATGCGGCCGATGCCGCTGGAAGCCCCCGTGATGCAGATCGGTTTGTCCCGGAGATCAATGCGTGGCATGCGAGCATCGTACCCGGACGTCATCCATTGGTTGGATCGAATCCCATGCGGTCATGCAGTTCGGCTGTGCCACCACGCGGGACGGTGAGCGTGTCCCACGCGTCGCCTCGAAGCATCTTGGCGATCAGGACCAGCTGTCCGGTGTGGTACGCACCATGATCGAGCGCGCGCAGCAGCGCTCGGGGCACTGTGTGTGGCTCGCCGCGAATCGTGACGGCGCGTTCGAGGTCCTCCTCACGCAACGCGCCAAGCGTGTCCAGAAGGACGCTCCAACCCTGCTCCCATCGCTGCAGTATCCCGGCCTTATCGAGTCCGTCATCGATGAACTCGCTGTCACGATCGCGATCGGGCTTCTCGCCGTCGGTCGTCAGGAAGTTGGTGAAGCGGGACCGGAAGTTGCCCGCAAGGTGACGAACGATGACGGCGGGGGTGTTGCCGTCGTACCCAACGGTCTCATGCAACTGGCGTTCGTCGAGCTGGCGCAGTGCGCCGGTCCCGAGCCGCTTCTGGTACTCGAACGTCGCGATGATCGCCTCGAGCATGGCGGACATGGGTCATCCCTTCAGCAGCGACGCGCCGCCCATGGCGTCGGGCTTGGGCAGCCCCATCATCTCAAGCATGGTGGGGATGATGTCCGCCAGGCGACCACCTTCGCGCAGCGTGCGCCCCTTGAAGGCCTCGCCCACGACGATCAGCGGTACGTCGTATGTCGTGTGAGCGGTGTGAGGCGAATTGTTCTCGGGTGACCACATCTGCTCGGCGTTGCCATGATCCGCCGTGACGATCAGTGAGCCGCCGCGGGCGAGCGTCTTCTCGACGATGTCGCCGACACACTGATCGACAAACGTGCACGCTGCGATGGCCGCATCGAGCGAGCCGGTGTGGCCGACCATGTCGCCGTTGGCGAAGTTGACGACGATGAAGGGTTCGCAGTCATCAGCGTCGAGCCGCGCGAGCACCGCGTCGCGAACGCCGTCCCCGCTCATCTCCGGCTGCTGGTCGTACGTCGAGACCTTCGGCGACTGGATGATCGCGCGCCCCTCGCCCTCGAAGGGATCGTCCCGGTAGTCATTGAAGAAGAAGGTCACGTGCGGGAACTTCTCGGTCTCGGCGCAGCGGAACTGCGTGAGCCCGAGCGAGCTGATGTAGTCGCCACCGATGCTCGCCATCTTGGGCGGCTTGGGGAATGCGACCTTGGCGTGCCGGGCAAGCTCGACCGAGTACGCCGTCATGAAGACAAAGTCGAGATCAAGCTGCGGCCCACGATCGAAGCCCGCCGCACCGGTGTCCGGCGAGGGCTTCACGGCTCCTTCGAACGTTGGGAGCACGAACGCACCGCAGATCTCACGTGGACGGTCGCCGCGGTAGTTGTAGAAGATGGCGGTGTCACCATCGCTGATGCGCATGGACATGGCATCTTCGAGGTCGTCGCCGATGAGCGTCGGCGTAATGAACTCGTCGCCCTTCATCGTCGGCTCACTCGGATTGTCGTAGTACGCCTGGACAGCCGCGGCTGCGCTCGAAGCCACCGGCAGCTCCATCTCGCGTGCCCCACGCCCGGTCAGGGCTGCATATGCGCGATGCACGCGCTCCCAGCGGTTGTCGCGATCCATCGCCCAGTAGCGACCCATGACGCTGGCGATGCGCCCCACGCCGATCGAAGCGCACTTCTGCTCCACCTGCTCGACAAATCCGGCGCCGGTGAAGGGGCCGGTGTCACGCCCGTCAGTGAACAGGTGCAAGTACACGCGCTCGGCCCCGCGGGCCTTGCACAGATCGAGCACAGCAAAGAGGTGCTCCAGCAGCGCGTGCACGCCGGCGTCGGACGCGAGACCCATCAGGTGCACCGCGTGCCCACCAGTGACGGCACGATCGATCGGACCTGCAAGCGCGGGGTTGTCGCCCAGCTCACCACCGCGACATGCCTTGGTGATGCGCACGGAATCCTGATCGACGATGCGGCCGGCTCCGATGTTCTGGTGCCCCACCTCGCTGTTGCCCATGGTCCCCTCGGGCAGACCGACATCCAGACTGCTGGTGTGGATGAGGACGGCGGGATACTCCTGCATCAGCCGATCGGCGACGGGCGTCTCCGCCAGCTTCACGGCGTTGAAGCTGTCGTGCTCAGGATTGGGATTCTGCCCCCAGCCATCGCGGATGATGAGGACGCAGGGCGTATTGTGTGTCGAGGGGGCGGCGGTCATGGTGGCGTTTCCGTCGTTCCAAGGTGCGAAAGCAGAGTCTAGTCGCGGGAGATGACCATGCGCGCGCAACCCTGGTGCAAGCTGCCCGTGATCGCCACGATCCTGCTCGGCGGCTGCGGCATCGACACCGTCACGTTCGAACTGGGCAGCCCGAAGACGGAGAACAACCTCGGCCAGCCGCGCCTGGACTCACCCGACGCCGCGCTCAGCGTGCCCGTATGGGAGCGCCCCCGGCCCGAGGATGAAACGGAACTTGAAGCCGCGGATGAGATCCCAGACGGAATGAAGACACGTTAGGAGCCTGCAAACTCACATGACTTCTCGAAGTTCAATTAGGCTGGTCGGCGATGGGCAAGAAGCGTCAGCAAACTCGGCCGAGTGGCGGCGACCTCCGCGTGACCTTTCATCCCGCCACCCATCCCGATCCGCCGGTCTCACCGACGGAGACGGATCTCGCGGGCAAGACGCATCGAGAGAGAGTACAGGTTGCCAGACGCTTTCAGGAATGGGCCGAAACGCAGTCATTCACGGAGGCCTATCTGCAGCAATTGCAGGAGGCTCCGACGGCACCAAAGAGTGGAGATGTGTGGGGAAAACCACAATACGTTGTGTCTACCCCGGAAGTGGGCACGCTCTACCACGTCGAGCTACAGCTTGATGAAGCTGGTACTGGCTATCATTACTGGTTCGGAATTCCAGCCGATGCTCGCAAGGTCGTACTCCTGCACGTCTTCGCCGACAACCCCTTGAAGCGCCTTCTCGGAACGAGTGCGCCACAGAGGAAAGCGATTCGCCGATGGACGAAACTCAAGTCAGCGTAGCCTCATCCAACCTGGACGCGATGACATACGTCTTGTCGCGAAGCCACAGGTTCGCCACGGGCCTCGAGCGGCAACTTTCGACATCGGGCCAGAGCGTGCAGATTGTCATGCTCCTCTGGTCGCAGGCAATCGTGCGAGAGTCCTCCGACGACACGCCTCGTGAAGTGCCGGGCGTGTTCGCCTGCGCTGGAGCCGAACGATCTGCCGAAACCATGCCGGTCTTTGTCCCTGGACAGGATCTTCACCGGTTCCTCGCGTGGGATCGGAAAAAGAAGCTCGTGGTCCGAAAAGCGAGCGTCACTCAGAACTGGTCTCTTGGCCCCCAGCGATGGAAGGGACTCAACACGGCACCGGTTTCGTCCGACGACGGATTCGTGGACACAGATCGCCCATCTGCGTTGCCGGAGTCCGAGTTTGCTCAGCGGCTCCTCTCGCTGTCGGACGAGTCGTTTGCAGCGATAGCGTCACTGCGAGCCGACTTTCGCTCCCTGAGTGAATCGAACGACTCGGTGGAGTCTGAAGAAGCTCAGTACATCCTGGACGAGGCTGTGCTGACGATCTTTGATGACACTCCAG
>JBCBTA010000276.1:0-4808 GCA_039818905.1 Planctomycetota bacterium | reverse complement strand
GACAGCGAGACCACTGCGACGACGCGCTGATTGGAGCGTTCCAGTTCTGCAATCAGATCGCGCGGGCCACGCAGTTCCACACTGAGGAACTGATCCGCCTCGTCGATGACGACGCGCCAGTCCTCCATTTCAATCGGTGGCAGCATGACCTGGACCGGCACCGAGGGAATCTGCAGATTCTCCAGCGTGCCCGACACCGTGAACTCGAGCGTCGCACGCTTGGTCAGCAGCACAACACCCGGTGCCCCGAGGAGCGACTCGGGCAGTTCGAGGGTCACCGTCTCGCGCCGCGGCCCAGCTGGGCCGGCACCACCCTCCGCGATGAAGCGTGCGATGGCCGACTCACCTTCCAGTCCGGCGGCCACCGACACGGGCACCCGCACCTCGGCGATCGGTGGCGTGACGATCACGTCGCCATCGGCTCGCACGCCTGAAATGTCGGCCCGGATCGGAAGCTCGATCAACTGCAGCCGGTCGATGCTGATCGGCAGCGTCGAGGGACGAACCGCCTCCAAGGTGACACCGGAAGCCCGCAGCGGTGCGTAGGCAAGCAGCGCTTCGAGCAGGCGGACGTCGTGATCTCCGTTGGACTCCGGAATACCGACCATGCCCGGCTGGAGGCGGATCGGGTTCTCAAGCAATGCCCTGGCCGCCTCGATGGATGATTTGGCGCCGCGAATCGACAGAGTGACCCGACCGTCGAAGTCCCTCGTCACCACGCGCAGCTCCTCGCGATCCTGCTCCGCAACGTACACCTCGATGCGCGCGATCATGTCTGCTTCGCCGAGACTCTCGGACTCCGCGAACAGCCACACCACAAGTGCGAGCGTCGTCACCACGATGAATGTCTTGAGACGCTCAGCCACCACTCTGCTCCTCGACGACCTCCGGCTCGTCCGTGTCCTCCTCCGACGGCGGCGGACCGCTGAGCCTCGTCATCAGTTCCTCCCGCAGACGCTCGGGCGTCAGCCAGCGGATCAACCGACGTCCCTCGGCAAGACTGATGGCGCCCGTCTCCTCGCTCACCACGACGACGAGCGCATCGGTCGCCCGTGCCAGTCCGAGCGCGGCGCGGTGGCGCGTGCCGAGATGCTGATCCGGCAGTTCGCCCGCCTCGACCAGCGGGAACTGCGCACCCGCTGCAACGATGCGCCTGCCGCGGATGATGACGCCCATGTCGTGCAACGGCGAGTTGGGCCAGAAGATCGTGTTGAGCAGATGGGCCGAGACATCGGCATTGAGCAGGCGACCCGATTCGGCCGTCTCTCGCAATCCGACGTTCCGCTCGATGGCCATGATCGCGCCAAACTTGTTGCGGCTGAGAAACGCAGCAGCATCGCCGACTGCATCGATCACCTTCGGTACGTCGAGATTGGTCGATCGGACGAAGGGGGCCTCACCCAGCCGGAGCAGCGCACGGCGCAGCTCCGGCTGGAACGTCACGATGACCGCGATGGCGGCGATGCCGAGGAACTTGTCGTACAGGATCTCCAGACGCGGGAAGAGCTCCTCGGCGACGATGCGGATGAGCAGCGTCGCGACCACCAGAAGGACGAGCAGGCCCTTGAGGGCTCCCGCAGCTCGCGTGCCGCGGACGAAGCGATAGATCAGGTAGATCAGCGCCCAGAGCAGAATGAGCTCAACGCCGACCTCCCAGAATGAGTATTCACCAAGCCTCGCAAGAAGCTGGTTGAACCGCTCGTACACGCCACCGCCCTTCTGTCACCCTGACGTACGCCGAGTATATCGGCCTCCGCGGGGGCCCCGGATGAAGTGAACTCTCTGGTCGATCGCCAGCGGCTACCCTGCCTCCATGCCCTACGTCGTCCGCGAGTTCGAAGACACACCCAACCCCAACGCCATCAAGTGCGTCCTCGACCGTCCCATCAGCGACGGCCGGGCGAGCTTCACGAGCCAGGAGGCCGCGTCGGAACACCCGGTTGCGTCGGCGCTCTTCGAGGTCCGAGGGGTCGCCAACGTCATGCTGTACGACGACTGGCTGACCATCGGACGGGAGCCGGGCGCCAGCTGGCGGACGATTCGCACCGCCGTCAGCCGCGTACTCGAGGCGTTGCCGTGACCGCGGCTCGGGATCGGCGCCTGACCTCGACCCTCGAACACTGGTTCGGTGCCAATGCCCGGGATCTGCCGTGGCGGCAGAGTCCACCCGGAGAGCGAGATCCCTATCACGTGCTGGTCAGCGAGGCGATGCTGCAGCAGACGCAGATCGCGCGCGTCGTGGATCGCTTCGACGACTTCTTGGCGGAGTTTCCAACCATCGAGGCACTCGCAGCCGCCGATGAGCAGACGGTGCTGGCGCAGTGGGCCGGACTGGGCTACTACCGGCGGGCCCGCAACCTGCACGCCGCCGCTCGGGCGATCGTGGAGGAGCACGCGGGCACCACGCCGCGCGATGTTGCCACGCTGCAGGAGCTCCCTGGTGTCGGTCGGTACACCGCAGGTGCGATCGCAAGCATGGCCTTCGGTCAGCGGGCACCGATCGTCGATGCCAACGTGCGGCGTGTCCTGATGCGCGTGGAGAACCAACCCGACGCGAACGACGCATGGAGTTGGGATCGTGCCGCGGCGCTCGTCGAGCGAGCAGGAGATCCCGCGGCGTTCAATGAAGCGCTCATGGAGCTCGGCTCAACGACCTGCCTGCCGCGCGGTCCGCGATGTAGCGACTGCCCGTGGCAGCGCTCCTGCCGCGCACGGCGAGCTGGTACCGCCGGCGACATTCCTCGTCCGAAGGCCGCCAAGCCCAAGAAGGAGATCGTGCACGCGGCGGTGCTGGTACGCGACGACGAAGGACGCACGCTGGTGCAGCAGCGACCGGACAGCGGGATGTGGGCGGGGATGTGGCAGGCGCCGACGATCGAAGCGCCAGATCCGCCGGGTCCAGGCAGGATTCGGTCGTGGCTGGGCGTCCGGTCGGTGCGGCAGGGCGAGCGGTTCTCACACGCGACCACCCATCGAATGGTGCACTTCCACGTGTGGCACGCCGAACCGGGCTCGGACGCCCCCCTCGTGGGGTCCTGGGCGGATGCGGACCGCCTCGCAGCCCTGCCGCTGGCGACCCCCCACCGGCGCATCCTGCTGGGGACACACGCGAACTGAACATGGCTGAAGGTGGGGCCCGGCTGGTCCGATGGCCAGGAGTCGCTACCATGCGGGACTCACATCGGACGCGGCCTCCGGTGTGACCGCCTGGCTGAACGCGTGTTCGGCGGCAGATTCGCTTCCCGGCCGACAAAGACGCCGCACTCCGGCGCCCGATGGCAAGCGGGCACGCGCGGAGCACCGGCGCAGGACACAAAGCTACGCATGATTGACGAAGTGCTGATCGCATCCCTCGGGGTCGCGGACAACGAGGCCGAAGCGCTCATTCGTGACGCCTTCGGCGCGGACGTCGCCGACGGCGACATGGACCCGTTGCTCTCGGACACCATCCAGGAGCTCGGCGGGCGTGACCGCATCCTGACCGGACGCGTCATCGGAATGGCCGGCGATGCCGTGGTCATCGACGTCGGCCTCAAGTCCGAGGGTCTGATCGACAAGGATGAGTTCGACAACCCCGATGACATGAAGCCCGGCGCCGAGGTCAAGGTTCTCCTCGAGAGCCTCGAGAACGAGAGTGGTCTCGTTCAGATCTCGAAGCGCAAGGCCGATCGCATCATCAACTGGCAGCGGATCATCGACACCACGCATGAGGGTGACATCGTCACCGGTCGCGTGATGCGGAAGATCAAGGGCGGCCTGCTCGTCGATATTGGCGTGCCGGTCTTCCTGCCCGCCTCGCAAGTGGACATCCGTCGTCCGAGCGATATCGGTGAGTACGTCGGCCGCGAGATTCGGGCTGAGATCCTGAAGATCGACGAGCCGCGTCGCAACATCGTCGTCTCCCGTCGCCGCCTCATCGAGCGCGAGCGTGAGGAGGCCAAGAACCGCCTGCTCGACTCGGTCAACGAGGGCGACATCGTCCGCGGCCAGGTCAAGAACATCGCCGACTTCGGTGCGTTCGTCGATCTTGGCGGCATCGACGGTCTGCTCCACATCACCGACATGTCGTGGGGTCGCATCAACCACCCGTCGGAGATGGTCCGCATCGATGAGGACATCGAGGTCAAGATCCTCAACATCGATCGCGACAAGGAGAAGATCGCTCTCGGCCTGAAGCAGAAGGATCCCTCTCCGTGGGAGGAGATCGAGAAGAAGTACCCGGTGGGCTCGCGTGTTCGCGGCTCCGTCGTCAACCTCATGTCCTACGGCGCGTTCGTCCGCCTGGAGGATGGCATCGAGGGCCTCGTCCACATCTCCGAGATGTCCTGGACACGGCGCATCAGCCACCCCTCCGAGGTGGTCCAGCCCAACGACGAGGTGGATGTCGTTGTGCTCGACATCGACAAGCACAAGCAGGAGATCAGCCTCGGCATGAAGCAGACCGAGGTGAATCCCTGGGAGCTCGTCGCCGAGAAGTACCCCCCGGGCACCATCATCGAGGGCACGGTCCGGAACCTCGCCAACTACGGCGCGTTCATCGAGATCGAGCCGGGCATCGACGGCCTGCTCCACGTCTCGGACATCTCCTGGACGAAGAAGGTCGCGCACCCGAACGAGATGTACAAGAAGAACGACGTGGTTCGCTGCGTCGTGCTCGAGGTGGACCAGGAGAAGCAGCGCATCGCGCTCGGCATCAAGCAGCTCACGGAAGACCCGTGGGTGGACGCCATCCCGTCGGCGTACAAGCCCGGCATGGTCGTCCGCGGCGCCGTTACGAAGATCACCAACTTCGGTGTCTTCGTCGAGCT
>JBCBTA010000275.1:0-4834 GCA_039818905.1 Planctomycetota bacterium | reverse complement strand
GAGGTGATCGCGCAGCGCCTCGTAGGCGCCGTCGTGGTGCAGGAGCGGAGCACGGACGTACAGCGGCTTGGAGGTGTCGTCGGTCACGGGCACGATGGGCGATGCGCCCGTCGGCCATGGGTTGACCAGGCCATCGTCGGGCGGCGGGCCGTCCTGGGCGAGCGCAAGGATGTCGCTGACCACGGCGGATGCCGTGGGATATCGACCGGCGCCCGCGCCGACGAGCATGGACTGTCCGGCCGCGTCGCCGGTGATCATGACCGCGTTGCGGGCTCCGGGGATGCGGGCCATGTCATGGTGTTTGGGGATCAGTGTCGGGCCGACGGACATGGTGATGGCGCCATCGGGCGTTCGCGCCGCGGAGGCGAGGAGCTTCACGGCGTAGCCGAGTTCGTCTGCGAGCAGCAGGTCCTCCGCCTCCAGTGCTTCGAGTCCGTGTGTCGGGATGTCATCGGGGGAGATGGGGCCACCGAAGGCGAGCGTGGCGAGGATGGCGAGCTTCTCGGTGGTGTCGCGTCCGGAGACGTCGAGCGTCGGATCGGCCTCGGCGTATCCGAGCCGCTGGGCTTCGCGAAGGGTGGCCTCGTAGCCGCAGTGTTCCTCGAGCATGCGCGTGAGGATGAAGTTGCATGTGCCGTTGAGGATGCCGCGGATCGCGGTGCATCGGTTGGCGGAGAGGGCGCGAGTGAGGGAGGTGACCACGGGAATCGCGGCGGCGACGGCGGCTTCGAACCGGATGCGTCTGCGGTGCGTCTCGGCGAGTGCGAAGAGCTCCGTGCCGCGGGCGGCGATGAGTGCCTTATTGGCGGTGACGATGTCGCGGGAGAGGGACAGGGCCCGTTCGACGTAGGGACCGGCCTTGTCGATGCCGCCGGCGACCTCAACGACGACGTCGGCGTGGATGTCGAAGAAGGGGCCGGGCTCGTCGGTGAGCAGGCAGCCGGCAGGCGGCGCCACGTCGCGCTGGGCCTCCGCGTTGCGGACGAGGATGGCGACGAGGTCGAGCGCGGTGCCCGTGCGTCGCTGGTAGTCGTCGGCGTTGCGTGCAAGCAGATCGGCGACGCCCTGGCCCACGGTGCCGAAACCGATCATGGCGATACGCATCGCCCAAGCGTACTGGACGCGACGCGGATGCGTCGTGCGGCTAGTCTGGCGGCATGGCTGATGTCGTCTGGATGAATGGCGAGTTCGTGGAGCGTGAGGCAGCCCGGGTGTCGGCATTCGATGCCGGGCTGCTGCATGGCGTCGGTCTGTTCGAGACGATGCTGGCGACGCGCACCGGCGTGTTCCAGTTGCATGCGCACCTGGAGCGGCTTCGGGAGTCGGCACGGGTGCTGGGGCTGACGGAATCTCTGCGGACGAATGCGTTGGCGCACGCTGTGGAGCAGTGCGTGGAGCGTTCGGAGCTGGCTGTTGGCGATGGTCAGGCGCGGGTCCGGCTGACACTCACCGGTGGCGATCTGAACATGCTGGCGTCCACGGCGAAGGGGCCGACGGATCCGACGATCATCATCAGCGTGACCCGGGCGACCACGTATCCCGCCGAGATGTTCGAGCGGGGCGTGGGCGTACTGGTGGCCAGCGCCAAGGCGAATCCGCTGGATCCCTTCGCCGGGCACAAGACAGTGAACTACTGGTGGCGCCTTCGCGAGTTGCAGGCGGCGAGCACGAAGGGGATGGGCGAGGCGCTGTTCCTGCAGGTGACGAACCATGTGTCCGGCGGCGCGGTGAGCAATGTGTTCATCGTGCGGGATGGCACGCTGCACACGCCTATCGCGCGGGGCGAGGAGGAGCGTGGCGGGGTGCCGAGCCCGGTGCTGCCGGGGACGACGCGTGCCGTGATCATGGAACTCGCCGAACGCACCGGTGTCGGCTGCGGCAAGCACATGCTGAACATCGGCGACGTGCTGGACGCCGACGAGGTGTTCCTGACCAACGCGTCGTGGGGTGTGTTGCCCGTCGTGCAGGTGGAATCCAAGGCGATCGGAACGGGATCGCCGGGACCGATGGCGCAGCGGCTGCGGGAGATGTGGTTGGAGGCGATCAACGCCGCGTGATGGGTGGTGGCTGATCAGCCCTGGTGCATCGTCGTGATGACGCGGACGTTGCGGCGTGCGGCTTCTGGAGATCGCCGGCTCTGGAACCTACGGACAGTCCATGCCACGGCGAAGGCGATCGCGGCGATGGCAGCGACGGCGAGCCCGACCAGCAGGCCGAAGAAGATCAGAATGGCCAAAATCCCCAGCATCGTCAGGGCGATGAGGCACGCTGCGATGCGCTGCAGCAGCGTCGGACGCTGACGCCAGGTGCGAAGGCGCTCATGCATGGTCGCCCAGGAAGCGCCGGCCCGGGGTTGATCTGTATTGGTCCAGTTGTTCACGACAACAGATTGTAGGGAGGACGCGCCCGCGTCTTTCCGTCAAGTTGTCCCCCACGCTCCGGGGGCATCGGCGCGGCGGGATGCTCGGGTAGGATGGCGGGTTGGGAAGGACTCGCCGCCGAACACGCCGCCAAACACGAGGTGTCGCCCCGGATGTCGGACTCACCACAAGCCGTTGTTGCCGCGACACCGATGGAGCGGGACTTCGTGCATCTGCACCTGCACTCGGAGTACTCGCTGCTGGACGGTGGCAACCGTCTCGACAAGCTGGTCCGTCGGGTGAAGGAACTGGGCATGTCGGCCGTCGCCGTGACGGACCACGGCAACATGTTCGGCGCGATGGCCTTCTACGAGGCGGCGAAGGCGGAGGGCATCAAGCCGATCTTCGGATGTGAGGCATACGTCGCGCAGGGCGAGCGGCAGGATCGCACGCACACGGGCGTGAAGGATGGCGGCCACCACCTGGTGCTGCTCGCCGAGACCCTCGAGGGCTATCGCAATCTTTTGTACCTCGCGAGCGAGGCGTACCTGACCGGCTTCTACTACAAGCCGCGGATCGATCGATCGTTGCTGGAGTCGCACGGCAATGGGCTGATCGCGATCAATGGTCACCTCGGGTCGGAGCTCGCATTCCACCTGGTCGAGTACGAGAAGACGGGGCACGAGACGCACTGGAACGAAGCTCTGCGCGTGGCCGAGTGGCACAAGCAGGTGTTCAGTGACGACGGGAGCGGTCCCAGGTTCTATGTCGAGCTGCAGCACCACGTCGTCGAGCAGAACGCGATCAACAAGCACCTGATCCGACTGGCGGAAACGATCGGTGCACCGCTGGTGTGCGACAACGACTCGCACTTCCTGACTGCGGACGACTGGGATGCGCACGACTCGCTGATCTGCATCTCGATGGGCAAGACGAAGGACGACCCGAATCGGCTGCGATATCCGTCGGAGCTGTACGTCAAGTCGCCCGAGGAGATGCGCGAGCTGTTCGAAGGGACGTACGCGGAGATCGGTCGGGAGGCGTGCGACAACACGGTGCGCATCGCAGCCCGCTGCAATGTCGAGCCGGCGTTCGAGAACCATGCACCGCTGGTGCAGGTGGTGCGCCCCGGGGATCCCCTGCAGTACGGTGGCGAGGCGGATCGCACGACGTGGTTCAAGCAGTTTTGCGCGCAGTATTCGCTGGAGCCGATCTCGGAGTCGTCTGACGCGCACGCGACGGGCGACGACGCCATCGATCGGCGGACACTGGAGGCGCAGTGCGACCACGCGCTGCGCGAGTTGTGCGAGGCGGGTCTGATCTGGCGCTACGGGCCCCAGCTTGCGTCGGCGGACAACACGTCGGAGGAGGCGCGGGACATTCGCGCCCGGCTGGACCGTGAGCTCAAGATCCTGTCTGACAAGTTCATCAGCGCGTACTTCCTGATTGTGTGGGACTTCGTGAACTGGGCCCGGCAGCGCGGCATTCCCTCGCTGGCCCGTGGGTCGGGCGTCGGCACGATGGTCGGATACACACTGGGGCTGTCCAATGCGTGTCCGGTGCGCTACGGCCTGCTGTTCGAGCGGTTCACCGATCCGGACCGGACGGAGTATCCGGACATCGATATCGATCTCTGCCAGGACGGCCGGTCAGAGGTGATCGAGTATGTGCGCCGGAAGTACGGACACGTCGCGCAGATCATCACATTCGGAACACTCAAGGCGCGTGCGGTGGTGCGCGACATCGGGCGCGTCTTTGGGATGACGCCGGGCGAAGTGGATCGCATCGCCAAGCTGATTCCCGATCAACTCAAGATGACGCTGGACAAGGCGCTCGAGCAGGAGCCCGAGCTGCGCGAGCTGCATGAGCACGATGCCCAAGTCAAGCGTGTGATCGATACCGGCCGGCGCATCGAGGGCCAGGCACGGCACAGCTCGGTGCACGCGGCGGGTGTGATCGTGGCGACGCGACCACTGCACGAAATCGTGCCTCTGTATCGCCAGCCGAGCAGTCCCGAAGAGGAAGTTGTCACGCAGTGGGATGGACCGACATGCGAGCGCGTCGGCCTGCTGAAGATGGACTTCCTTGGCCTGCGCACGCTGAGCACGATCGAGCGGGCCAAAGCCCTGATCCGCCAGACACTGCCGACACGCGCGATCTGGGAAGCGATCTTCACTGGACGAGAGCTGCCGGACGAGCGCACGCTGGAGGAGGTCGATCCGCTCGATCTGGATCGCCTGACGTTCGACGACGATCGTGTCTTCGAGCTGTTTCGCCGGGCAGACACGACGGGTGTGTTCCAGTTTGAATCGGGCGGCATGCGCCGGCTGCTGTTGGAGATGCGCCCCGACCGTCTGGAGGATCTGATCGCGGCCAACGCGCTGTTCCGTCCGGGCCCGATGGACCTGATCCCCGACTACAACGCCCGCAAGCACGGCCAGCAGCCGGTGCCGACGGTGCACGAGATCGTCGAT
>JBCBTA010000274.1:0-4848 GCA_039818905.1 Planctomycetota bacterium | reverse complement strand
CTCAACTTCCGCGACGACGAAGACGGAACCGTCGATGATTTCGAGGGCGGCTTCGAGAATCGGCGCACCCGTCTGGAGTTGAGCGTGTACCTGAACTGCGTGTAGCCACGAACGTTCAGTGTGTTGTTGCCGGATGCATCACGAATGAAGAATCCGCTGGCGGCATCGTGTCCGACACTGCCACCGCTCTGGAGCAGGCTCGACCGCGTTTCCGCGTCCGCGAGGACCTCCGCCACGACCGCACGTACTTCGTCGGCCGTCTGGACGTCGCCGAGTGCGACAGACGCCCCGGCCGCGACGAGCACGCCCGCTGTGAGAAGTTGAGGTGTACCAGTCATCGTCGTCACTCCCTTCGCAGGCCGAGGCTCGTGCGTCGAGGCTCGCCGTGGCCCCCGACCTGCCTGGGACACTCGCGACGAGGCTCCAATCGAATGACGTTCCCACCATACAAGAATCATTCCTGCTCCGCAGCATTCATTCCAGTTGGTGGATAACTCGGCCGCGTGCCCCACCGGTACTGTTTGTCGCATGCAGAACCCGCTGCACCTGACGCTTGTTGATGGCCCCGATGACCCACTCGTCGGCAGTGAAGTGCTGATCGATCGAGAGGACGCGACACTCGGGCGTTCCACCTCGTGCGACTACTGTCTGCCCGCGCCGTCGGTCAGCCGCTCGCATGCGCGCGCACAGCATCGTGAAGGTCGATGGTTTCTCGCCGACCTTGGCTCCACGTCGGGCACGTTTGTCAATGGCCTGCGTCTCGAGCGTGATCAGCCGGTGCTCCTTGATCGCGGCGACGACATCGTCATGGGACCGTGGCGTTTCCGCGTCGGCGGTGGCGGCCATCAGGAACATCCGACGCTCGCACTGACAACCACGACCACACTGGCGACAGCAACCGCGCACGCACCGTCACGTCGCCTCGAGGCACTGTCTCGATGCATCGAACACCTCTCTCGGGCACAGGATGAACGCGCGCTTGCATGCGCACTGCTCGACTCGGCCCTGGATGGAGCAGGCTTCCGACGGGGTGCGGTCCTGCGTGCTTCAGGCGAGGACGTCTCAACGGTGGAGGTCATCGAAGCCCGCGAACGTCGCTCCGGCGGCATCGAACCGCTCGAGCAGTCGGACTTGCAGCCCTCGAGCGCACTCATCGAGATGGCGCTGCAAGGACAGACAGCCGTCTTCTCGGAGCGCACCCCGGGGTCGGGAGCCGTGACCAGTGAGTCGCTGATGGAGATGTCCGTCCATTCGGCAATCTGCGTCCCTGTACGCATTGATGGCCGCGTCGGCTCACTGCTCTACCTCGATTCACGCGCAGGTGAGGCACAGGTTCGTGACGCGACTTCATATTGCGAAGACCTCGCCCAGATCTACGGCTTGTCCAGCGCATACGCCGCTCGAGCCGAACTGCAGCGCAGGCAAGCCGCCATGCAGGCCGAATTGGAACGAGCCCGCTCGCTGCGGGCCATGCTCAACCCCCCGCTGCTGGTGGACGCACCGCCATATCGGATCGCGCACCGAACCATCGCAGGCATGTATGTCTCGGGTGATCTCTTCGACGTCGTCAGGCAGCTCGATGGCTCGTCCGTGGTCCTCTTCGGTGATGCGACGGGGCACGGCGTCGGCGCGGCAATGCTGACAGCACTCGTGCATGCGAACATCCATGCGCACATTGCGCGCCACCCTTCACCCGTCGAAGCACTGACCGCGACCAATCGTTTCATCGCCGAGCGCCCTGCGGGCGGCAGCTTCGTGTCACTCTGGGCAGGACTCCTAACGCCGACGGGCCAGGTCACGCTGTGCGATGCAGGCCATGGATACGCTCTGCTGATCCGCGCCGGGGGCGCGGTCGAACGCATGCCCAAGGCCACCGGCATCCCCGTCGGCATCGACGCCGAGGCACGCTACGAGGACATCACGCTCAACCTGCAGCCCGGGGACCGCATTGTGCTGTACACCGATGGCGTGCCCGAGCAGCGCGGGGATGATGGCGAGCAGCTCGGAGACGAGGGTGTCGCCGCGGCACTCGTGGGCTCGACGTCGTCCGAGGATGACGTCACGCGGATCGTTGCTGCACTGGTTGGCCCCGATGCATCTCGAGCTCCAGACGATGATGCGACGGTTGCCTCCATCGAATTCCAGTCAGTGTGACCGTTTGCGGCGGTCCAATTCCGCCCGACGCTCCGTGCTCTTGAGCACGCGCGGATGCTCTTCGCCGAAGGTGGCCACGAGGACACGATGACTGTCCTCCAGCGCTGCCTGGGCCTCGGAGAAGCGCCCGAGCGCGGTCAGGCATGAGCCGTAGTTGTTTCGAAAGAGCGCGGTGAAGTAGTGATCTGCGGGCAGTGTCTGCTCACACAGATCGAGCAGCTCTTCGTAGAGCAGCGCTGCTTCTTCGACATCACCCTTGCGCTGCAGCAGCATCGCAAGGTTGTTCATCGGGGCCCACGTCTCTGGATCCTTGCCACCATTCGCACGGGCGCGGATGTCAATGGTCTCCCGGTACAGCTCGGCGGCCTGATCGTCCTTGCCCTGGTCTTCCAGCAGATAGGCGAGATTCCCCATGACGATGAGTGTCTTCGCGTGCTCCGGACCCAGCCGCTCGCGATATCCGCTGAGCGCCGTGCGGGTCAGCTGCTCTGCCTCTTCCAGCTGACCCAACCTGATGAGCGCGACACCAAGATTGCCCATCGCCGTCAACGTGGAGAAGTGCGTGTCACCGAGGATGCGACTGCGAGCTCCGAGCACGAACCTGAAGTGCTCGACAGCTTCGGCGTCACGCCCCTGCTTCTGGATCGCCCCCGCAAGCATGCTGCGGGCCGACAGTGTCTGCGGGTGATCCGGCCCAAAGACGTGCACCCGCCGCTCGGCAACTTCACCGAGTATCGCTTCCGCCTCCTCCAGCCGTCCCATCGAACTGAGGGCCGAGCCGTAGTTGTGCAGGACGATCAAACGCTGCCGATGATCTGCGCCAAGTGTCTTGCGCGCGATGTCGAGCGATGTCGTCCAAAGGTCCAACGCCTCGGCTAATTCTCCAGCGGCGTGGTACGCCCGTGCCGTCTCGTTCATCGCCAGTGCGGCCTCGGAAGACATGGCGCCGTGGTGCTCCGCGATGAGCACCATGGCATCTTCCAGCATCGTGCGCGCGGAATCGAAGTCACCCCGCTCCACCTGGATCGCTCCAAGGATCTGCATTGCCTCCGCAGTGCGGACGTCACGTGCGCCGAATGTCTCGAGGCAGACGTCCAGCGCAGCCTGCGCTTGGGCTTCCGCAGCCTGAAGCTCACCGAGACTCCGATATGTCGTTGCCAACGTGCTGCGTACCGATGCCGCGATGCGGGGCCGTCCGTCCAATTCGACCTTGACAGTACGGGCCGACTCATCCAGAAGCTCCCGCACCGTCAGATCCGCTCCCATGGTGTTCTCAGGATCGGCTGACGAGAGCATGTTGGTCAGGAAGTCATTGACAGCCGTCGCCCGCTCCGTCTCCGCCCGTGCCAGCGTCCAACCGCGTGTGGCCTCGACCGCCTGCCAGGTCACGGCCACACCACCAGCGAAGAGCGTGAGAAGCGCAATCGAGGCCGCGGCCACGATACCGCTGTTCCGTCGGGCGTAGCACCGCATCATGTATGCCGAGGAATGCGGACGAGCGAGGACCGGATGGCGGCCGAGGTAGCGTCGAAGGTCTGCCGCCAAGGAGCCAGCCGACGTGTATCGTCCGTCTGGGTCACGCGACAGTGCGCACGCGACGATTGCCTCAAGATCCGCGCCGAATGATCGATCGATCCTGCGGAGGGGCGGGGCGTCGCGTTCCAGCACGATGGCACTGGCCTCAGCGACGGAGCAGCCGGAGAGGTCGTGCGGGCGCACGCCAGTGAGCAGTTCGTAGAGAATGACACCGAGCGCATAGACGTCAGACCGGGCATCGATGTCCGGATCCGTCGAGAGCTGCTCAGGGCTCATGTAGGGCACGGTGCCGGCAAGTTCCGTTGCGCGCTCATCCGTATCGAGCGAGCACGCCACCCCAAAGTCGAGCACCTTGGGGCGCAGATCTGCATCGATCAGGATGTTGCCGGGCTTGAGATCGCGATGCACGATGCCGCGCTGATGGGCGTGCTCAACCGCATCACAGAGTTCAACCACCAAATGAACCCTCTCGCGGACGGAGAGATCAGCCGCATGGACTTCCAACGAGCTTCCCCGCACGAGTTCCATCGCGAAGTAGGGACAGTCCATCGCGTCGATCGATGCCGTGCCCGCGTCATAGATCGCGCCGATACCGGGATGCTTGAGGCGGGCGAGGGCCCTGGTCTCCAGATCGAATCGCCGAAGGAGTTCGGGTGTCAGGACATCGGGTCGAATGACTTTCAGGGCGACGCGTCGTCTCGGATTCTGCTGCTCGGCAAGGTACACGACGCCCATGGCGCCGGCCCCGAGCCGATCGAGGACACGGTACGAGCCGATGCTGCTCGGCATCGTCCGCTCGGGTGCGCTCGCCCGGCGCGCACCTTCACCGACGATCGTTGCGGAACTCTCGATCTCGATCAGACGCTCAACGGCGCTGCGCAGACGATCATCCGTGCCGCAGGACGCCTCCAGGAAGGAACGTCGTGCCGCACCGGAGAGGCGCATCGCCTCGGACGCAATCTGCTTTGCAGCTTCCCCCATGCACCTTCAGAGATAGCACGAGGCAGACCGGATCCAAGGTCAAAGCGCGTGAATTGCGGTCTGCGCCGACTGCACGGCACACCTTGATCGGTTTACCGGGCCTCGTGCTATCTCTGAAGGTGCATGGGGGAAGCTGCAAAGCAGATTGCGTCCGAGGCGATGCGCCTCTCCGGTGCG
>JBCBTA010000273.1:0-4900 GCA_039818905.1 Planctomycetota bacterium | reverse complement strand
GGCATCGACAGCACGCTGATCGGCATTGCCTTCCTGCTGTGCTTCGTTGGCGGCGGGGCCAAGTCGGCCCAGTGGCCGCTGCACTTCTGGCTCCCCGGCGCCATGGCGGCGCCCACGCCCGTCTCGGCGTATCTACACTCGGCGACGATGGTCAAGGCGGGCGTCTACCTGTTCGCTCGCCTGTTTCCCACGCTAAGCGATGTACCTGCGGTCAACTGGACGGGCGTGCTCTGCGGCTTCGGTACCACGACGATGCTCGTCGGTGCGTACCTGGCGCTGCGGGCAAACGAACTCAAGAAGGTCTTCGCATACACCACCGTCAGCCAGCTTGGCTTGCTGACGTGTGCGTACGGGCTCGGCGGGCTCACCTACAAGGACGAAGCCAACATCATCTGGCCGGTGATGCAGATCCTGAACCACGCGCTGTACAAGGCGCCGCTGTTCATCATTGCCGGTGCGATCATGCACATTGTTGGGCGGAAGGAATGGCCTCAGCTCCGTGGCCTGCTGCGCACGCATCCGCTGCTCGCGATCATCTGCCTGGCCGGATGCTACGCCCTGGCGGGGCTGCCGCTGACGCTCTCATTCAGCGGCAAGGAGATGTTCTTCTATCAGATCGTGCACGCCGGTGAATCCCACTCCCTCGGCGCATGGATCATCGGCATCGCCGGCGTTGCAACCGGCGCATGCAACGTGTGCATCTTCCTCCGCTTCCTGACGACGTTCGTCGCCAAGCCGGTGGCCTCGGCCCCTCGGATCGAGCATGCCCCGCATGCATCGATGGACAATCCGGAAGAGCATGCGCATGATCACGATCATCATCAGCATGAGCGTGGTTTCTGGGGCGCATGCATCTGGCTTCCAGCTGCACTCCTGGTTTCGTTGCAGTTCCTCGGTGGCATCGCACCATCGGTGTTCGAGTCGATCTTCGGAGCGGTGGAGACGAATCCGACCAAGCCGCTGGCGGACCTCGGCTTCCTGCACGCAGTGATGCATCCCAGTCTGCCGCTTGCCATGACGGGCATGGCGATCCTCGGTGGTTTCGTGCTGTTCGTGCCGCGACTGCTTCGAGCGCCGGAGGTCGATCCCTTCGACGGGGCTTTCCCGAATATCTACAAGGGTCTCGAACGGCTCGGATACCGTGCGACGCGCATCCTACAGAACGGCGATGTGCGAACGTACATCTGCGGCGTGCTGCTGGCGCTGGCGATGGGCCTTGCAGCCGCGGCGATCATGCGTCCCGAGATACTCGAATGGCCCAACCCCGCGAGCTTCTTCGGAGCCGACATCGGGTTCTTCCTGATCAGCATCTTCGTCGCGATGCTCATCTGCACGACCGCCCTGCTGCTCCCCATCGTGCACTCGCGCGTGGTTCGCGTGCTCGTCCTCGGGACGTGCGGCTTCGGCATTCTGGGCATGTACCTCGTGTACCAGGCGCCTGATCTGGCACTGACGCAGCTCATGTTCGAGATCATCTCGGTGATCCTCTTCCTTCTCGTCCTGCGCCTCCTTCCGGAGGAGCCTCGCAAGAGGGTCGATCGCACGCGTCCGATCCGTGCCGTGGTCGCCAGCGTCATGGGTCTGATGATCGGATGGGTCGTGCTGCAGGCCGGGTCGCAGGCAGATGCCAATGCGATCCGTGCTGCCGAGCTCGCCCAGGCCAAGTCGGCTGTCGTGCACGTCGCCGATGCCGATACCGCTGTGGACGGAGCCGAGGACAAGGCCAAGGCGCTGGAGGTCTATGAGCCGACCGGCCGTCTCGGCGATTGGTTCCTGAAGCACTCATACAAAGGCACGGCGGATACGGATGGGCGCGGCGGTGGCGGGAGCAACGTCGTCAACGTCATTCTTGTGGACTTCCGTGGCTACGACACACTCGGTGAGATCACGGTGCTGGCCATCGCCATGATGGGTGTGATGGCCATGCTCGGCGCGGTTGGTCCGAACATCGCGGGCCCGGGTGATCGCAACTGCGTGCATGTCGCGCCGCCCGTGCCACAGCCGCACCTACGGAGCATACTGCTGCGCACGGCGATGAAACTGATCCTGCCGCTGGCGCTGATCTTCGCGCTGTACGTGTTCTTCAAGGGGCACAATGAACCGGGCGGCGGATTCATCGCCGGCCTGATCGGGTCCGTTGGACTTGCGGTGTTCCGTATGACGGAAGGGCCGGGAGCGCTGAAGGGCCTGATCCCGTTCCGCCCCAGCAAGATCGCGGCATTCGGGCTGATGATTGCGCTGGCGACCGGTGCACTGCCGCTGCTGCTGCAGCTGTTCAACCTCTCCGACAATGCACCGTTCCTGACGAGCTACCAGGCGTACATCCCGCGGTTCGGGGCCGACCCGTTCCACATGACCAGCGTGATGCTGTTCGACCTGGGTGTCTTCATCGTCGTGATCGGTGTGAGCGTGGGGATGATCAACCGCTTCGAGGAGGAGCTGGAATGACGCTGCTTCTGGCAATCTGCGTTGTGGTCATCTTCTCCGTGGCCATCTATCTGATGCTGTCGCGTGAGCTCAAGAGCGTGGCGATGGGTGTCTTCATCTTCAGCCACGCGGCACACCTCGGCATTCTTGCGATGAGCGGGCAGCCGCTGCTGAAGATCAACGGTGAGCTGGAACTCAAGGGCCCGCCGATTCTGGGATCGGCCGAGTATGTCGCCGACCCCCTGCCCCAGGCGCTGATCCTGACGTCCATTGTGATCAGCTTCGCGGTCATGGCGTTCTTGCTGACACTGCTGGTGGTCACCTATCGCAGAACGCAGACGCTGAGCGTTCGCCAGCTTGCCCAAGAGGACCGACAGGAGGGGCCGAACCTCGCCTGAGGTGCCGCACGATGACCGAGCACATCAACAACTGGATCGTGTTGCCCGTCCTGCTGCCGCTGATCGCCGGCATCCTGACGACGCTGCTGCGCCCGAAGGTGATGGCGCAGCGCATCATCGGCTGCATCTGCATCGCGGCGACGGCGGTCGCGTCTCTCGCGTTGATCATCACGATCCCGACCGAAGTCGGGCTTCATCTGACAGCCCTCGGCAAGTGGCCGGCGCCCTTTGGTATCGCGGTCGTCTTCGACAACATTTCCGGTGCGCTGGTCTGTATCGCATCGATCGTCGCGCTTGCCTGCTACGTCCACTCCTTCGGATCGCTGCCGGCGAATGTGGAGCGCAGCTGGTACCACCCGCTGGTGCATCTGCTGCTGATGGGCGTCAACTTCAGCTTCATCACCGGTGACCTGTTCAACCTGTTCGTCGCATTCGAGATCATGCTCATGGCGAGCTATGGCCTCCTGTGCGTTGGTGCAGAGCGACGACAGATCAGTCAGGCGTACAAGTACATCATCCTGAACCTCCTCGGTTCAACGGTCTTCGTGCTGTCGGCCGGCCTGATCTACGGTGCGCTGGGGACGCTGAACTACGCCGATCTTGCTCGCGTGATCCGTGAGCGGCAGATGGACGGCACGCTTCCGGCGGTCACCGATGCGATCGCGGTGATGCTGGTGCTGGTCTTCGCTCTCAAGGGCGCGGTCTTCCCGCTGTGGTTCTGGCTGCCGGATACGTACCACACACCACCTGCGAGCATCACCGCGCTCTTTGGCGCGCTGCTGTCCAAGGTGGGCATCTACGCGATCCTGCGGCTGCATCCACTGCTGTTCGCTCCGATTGGTGGTGGAGAGTTGAATGCTGTGCAGCTCATTCTGCCATGGGCCGCGGGACTGACGATGCTCATCGCCATCGTCGGCGCCATCGGTGCATCCGAAGTGCGTCGGCTCCTCGCGTGGGTCCTCATCAGCCACGTCGGGTACCTGATGTTCGGCGTCGCGGTGATGACACAGGGCTCGATGGCGGGAACGCTCTTCTACATGTGCCAGGAAATGCTGGTCATCGCAGCGCTGTTCCTGTGCTGCTCGATGATTGAGCAGCACGCCGGGACCGGCGATCTGCGCGAGATGTCAGGCCTCCATCAGCGGGCTCCCAAACTGAGCATCATCACCTTCATTCTGTTGATGGCACTGGCGGGCCTGCCACCGATGCCCGGGTTCTTCGCCAAGGCCATGCTGGTGCGCGAAGGCCTTGCGACTGGAGCGTGGTGGCTGGTCGCCGCGACACTGACGACTGCGGTGATCACCCTGCTTGCGGTGCTTCGCCTGTGGTGTCACGGCTTCTGGATGCCGCCCCGGGGACCTCGACTGGTCGCACCGCCGGGGAGTTCGCTGGGTGCTTCGCCCCGCCTCGGCTGGCAGTTTCTGGCCACCGGCGGCCTCGTCACGGCCACGGTGCTGCTGGTCCTGCTGTCGCCCCAGGCGGTTGGCATCACCAACGATGGGGCCCGCATGCTGAGTGAGCCGCAGCGATACATTCAGGGTGTGCTGGGACAGGATGTCCAGCAGGTCGCGGAGGTGAAGCCATGAGGCGATTCGGCTTCAACCTGATTCTGGCGATCGTGTGGTGCCTGCTCTACGGCTCGTTCACGTCATGGAACTTTGCCGCCGGCCTGTGCATCGGTGCGCTGGTCATCACGATCTTCAGCCAGGTAGTCGGAGCACCGCCGTACCTCGGCAAGCTCTGGCGACTGTGTCGCTTCGCGGCCTACTTCTTCTGGATCCTGGTGAAGTCCAACCTGGAGATCGCGCGCGAGGTGATTACGCCGGGCTTCACACAGCAGCCGCGGATCATCCGGTATCCGGTTGACCACCTCACCGACATCCAGAAGACAACACTGGCCAATGCAATCTCGCTGACGCCGGGGACACTCGCCGTGGACATCGGCCCCGACGGCGCGTTCCTGTATCTGCATTGCATGTACGCAGAGGATCGCACGGCGCAGCTTGCCGAGATCGACGCACTGGCTGATCGTCTCGAGAGGTGGGTGTTCACATGATTGAACAGGCAAGTCTGCT
>JBCBTA010000272.1:0-4943 GCA_039818905.1 Planctomycetota bacterium | reverse complement strand
TGTGCTGCGCATGGACCGCGTGTGCACTTCGTGCCTCGGACAGGTTCCCTCGCACGGGGAGAGATGAGATGCGACAGGCAGGTTTGATCGTCGGTGCTGCAGCGATTGTGATGATGGGGTCAACTGCGTCGGCCTCGATGATGTTCGGGTACCAGCCCGAATCGAACAACGGGAACATGGACGTCTCCGGGCAACTCAGCACGCTCGTGACTGACCCGGGCGGGAATCAGGTGACGTTTGCGACAAGCAACTCGGGGCCGATCTCGTCATCGATCGCGAACATCTACTTCGACGACGCCAACGATCTGCTGAGCTCCATTGCCTCGATCGCGGGCAGTGGTGGAACCGTGAGCTTCTCTGAGGGAGGCGCTCCTCCCGTGTTTCCTGATGGGCCAGGAGACTTTGACGAGGACTTCCGTGCCGCAGCGGGTCCTCCTGCCCCGACGAACGGCGTGAATCCGGGCGAAACGCTGACCATCACGTTCGATCTGACCGGTGGCTCAACGGTGCAGGACGTCGTCGATGCACTGGCCGCGAGCACGCTCCGGATTGGGGTGCATGTGATCAGTATCGATGGAGCAGGCAGTGAGTCATACATGACACCGACGCCCGGGGCCGCAGCGCTGCTCGGCATTGCCGGACTGGGCGCTGCCCGGAGACGTCGGGCGGAGCGATAGATCTTGTTCTCTTTAGGGGGAGCGCGGCACTGTGCGTCGCGCTCATCGAACGTTGCGCAGGGGAGCGCACAGAGAGTGAGCGTGGGAGCTCACGGAGGTGGAACATGTCAGGTGGATTGCGTGCGCGTAGCGCACGGTTGTTGGTTGCCGTCGCCGGGGGGACGGGGCTGCTGGTGTCAGGAGCATCGGCGTCGATCATGCCGACGTACTCGCTGACCTTCAACGACGCGACGACGGGAGACAACGAGTTCACAGCCGACGGCGGCCAGCGATGGAACGTCGATCCCGGTGCCGACAACTACGGCAAGGACTTCTATGAGCGCCCCACGGCGCAGACATACGAGGACCGCAACAAGCCGGGTGAGGGCACGGTCGCCGCGGCCAACGAGTACCTCGGGTACCTCGACATCAAGCAGGCTCGGTACGGATACGACAGCAACTACATGTACTTCCAGATCACGCTGTACACCGGTGTGGCCAAGCTGTCCGACGGTACGGTCCTGTCACAGGTCTTCGGCTCGGGCACGGAGTACGGCGTGCGCTTCAGCGATGAGTCGGAGAATGGGGCCGGCGGCCTCTACCTCCGCATCAACGGTGATTCCAAGGAGCTCTGGGGCAGCACCTTCGACAGCAAGTCAGGCCAGGGTTACTTCGATTCCGACGGCAGTGTCGGCGGACCCCTCGGCGTGATGACACCCGATGAGGGCTCCGGCGACGGCTTCGACCTCACGCGCATCGAGAGTGATGGCGGCCTCAGCGGCAACACCACCACCAAGGTGCTCAAGGGTCGCATCGATGGCCCCGTGGACGGCGTGGATCTCGACGAGAGCGTCATGCCGGTGGTGGAGATGGCCTTCGACTACGTCGCATACAACGCCATGTTCCCCGACGATGCGATCGACCCGTCGAACCTGAAGTACCTGGTGTTCGATGCCGATCGGGGCCTCAAGGACAATGCCAATGTGCTCTGGAACGACGAGTACGACCTCAGCGAGGCCGGTACGCCGTACGACTCGGGCAATCAGCCCCAGAACATCTATGAGCTCGACACGGTCACGGGGCTCGGCATCGGTGCGGTGCCGTCACCCGGAGCCGGTGTCCTGGCGGTGCTGGCAGGCCTGATGGGGGGCCGTCGCCGCCGCTGACGGCACAATCGATACAACGTGCACAGCGTGCACACGGATGACGCGTCGCCCGCGAACATCTCTGGCCCCTTGCCCCTCTGAATCGGATTGGTTCATTGGGGGAAGGGGCCGGAGTGCTTTTGCCATGGGACGGACGCGCCAGTTAACGCGAGCGGGCTTCACGCTCGTCGAAATCCTGATCGTGGTCATCATTCTCGGTGTGCTCGCCGGGCTGATCATCCCGCAGATGGCGGGGGCCAGCAGCGAGGCCGCACGCTCTGCCTTCGTGGTGGAGCTCAAACGGTACGCCGAGGCGGCCGAGGTCTACAGAGTCCGCGAAGGCGTCTACGTCGAGGACACGTCCTCAGGCGAATACCCCGCGGGATGGGACGATGACTACGCCGACCGCGAGTCGTACGTGGACGGCACGCCCATCGGCGGCGTGTGGGACTTCGAACTCGACTCGTTCGATGTGACGTCGGCGTTTGGCGTGCATTTCGACGGCACGGGCAACACGCAGGACGACGAGTACATGACGCTCGTGGATCAGTACTTCGACGATGGCGATCTGGAGACTGGGCTGTTCCGGAAGATCGCCAACGATCGCTTCTACTACATCATCGCGAACTGACGACCGTCACTCGCGCGAGTCGAGGACGAGCGTGACGGGTCCATCGTTGACCAGACTGACGTCCATGTGCGCGCCGAAGGTGCCCGTGTGCACCGTGACGCCGCGCTGACGAACCTCCTCGACCAGGGCATCGAACGCGGCTTCGGCCTCGGGCGGGCGCATGGCGTCGTCGAAGGACGGGCGTCGGCCCTTGCGCGTCGAGCCTGCGACGGTGAAGTTCGAGACCAGCAGCACGCCGGCGCCTTCGGGAGCGATGTCCAGCAGCGAGCGATCGAATCGACCGTCGGCATCCGGAAAGATGCGGAGGTTGACCAGTTTGTCGGCCATCCAGCGCCGGTCGGACGCGTCATCGCCGCGCTGCACCGCGGCGAGCACGAGCAGTCCACGCCCGATCGAGCCGACGGTCTGCGCATCGACGACCACGGAAGCTCGGGAGACGCGCTGGACGATCGCTTTCATTGCAGCTCCACTGTACGGTGCGTGCATCCGGACGTGGGCGCGAACGCGAACCCGCATGGATGGGACGCGACGTGGACATCTTCCTGACCGGAGCGACGGGGTACATCGGCGGCAGGCTGGCGCCGCGACTGCTCGAGCAGGGGTATCGCCTGCGCTGTCTCGTTCGTTCGCCCCGGAAGCTGCAGGATCGTCCGTGGAGTCAGGATGAGCGGGTGATGCTGCTCGAGGGTGATCTCTCTGACGTGGAGCAGCTCACTGTGCAGATGCGCGGCTGCGACGCCGCGTACTACCTGGTGCACTCGATGGCCGTGGCCGGTGGCGACTTCGCCGAGCACGATCAGCAGCTCGCCGAGCGGTTCGCACGGGCGGCGAAGGCTGCCGGCGTCGGGCGCATCATCTATCTCGGCGGGCTCGGCGAGCTGGGGGATGATCTCAGCGAGCACCTCGCATCCCGGCGCGCCGTCGAACATGCTCTGGGCTCGACGGACATTCCCGTCACCGCACTTCGTGCGGCGATGATCATCGGCTCCGGATCGGCCTCCTTCGAGATCCTGCGTTACACCGTGGATCGTCTGCCGGTGATGATCACGCCAAAGTGGGTGCAGACGGAGAGTCAGCCGATCGGAGTGCGCAATGTGCTGCACTATCTGATCGCGTGCCTCGAGACACCGGAGACGATCGGTCGGACGCTCGACATCGGTGGCCCCGACGTCGTGACCTACCGCGGGCTGATGCAGATCATGGCTGAGGAAAGCGGCCTTCCCAGGCGCGTCATCCTGCCCGTCCCGGTGCTGACACCCAAACTCAGCTCACTGTGGATCCACCTGGTCACACCCATACCCGCGCGGCTGGCCCGCCCGCTGGCCGAAGGCCTCCGCAACCGGATGGTCTGCCGCGAGGATGACGCGACCAGGCTGATCCCGCAGGAACTGCTGGACGTTCGTGAGTCCATTCAGCGTTCGTTGGGAAAGGTGGAGGCGGGCGACGTGGAGACGGTCTGGTCCGCGGCGGGCACCATCCCCGGCGATCCCGACTGGGCCGGCGGCACGGTCTTCGACGATTCCAAGGCGATCGACATCGACGCGTCGCCCGCCGATGTCTTTCGGGCGGTGTGCCGCGTGGGCGGGGGGCACGGCTGGTACGCGGCGGACTGGCTGTGGCGCATCCGCGGCGCGATGGACCGGCTCGTCGGCGGGCCCGGGCTGCGACGAGGTCGGCGCGATCCCGAGGAGATCTCCTTCGGCGAGGCGCTGGACTTCTGGCGGGTCACGGGCATTGAGCGCGATCATCTGCTGCAGCTGCGGGCCGAGATGCGCCTGCCTGGCGTCGCGACGCTGGAGTTTCACATCAACGCCGATGAGGCGCACACGCGCCTGACGCAGCACGCGCGGTTCCGGCCACGGGGCCTGATGGGGCTGCTGTACTGGTACGCGGTGCTGCCGCTACACGGCTTCGTCTTCCGCGGCATGCTGCAGGGGATCCGGCGGGCAGCGGAGGGGCAGGCGTAGGTACGATTGACGCATGCAGTCTTTCGACGGTGCGCGGGTGACGGTGATGGGGCTCGGTCGCTTCGGCGGTGGGCTCGGCGTCACGCGCTGGCTTGCCGAGCAGGGGGCCGATGTGCTGGTCACCGACCTCGCACTGGCAGAGCAGCTCGATGACTCGATCGCGTCGATCCGGGACCTGATCGATGACGGCTCGGTGGAGCTGCGTCTGGGCGGGCACAACATCAGCGACTTCACGACCTGCGACGTGGTGATCGCGAATCCGGCGGTGCCGAAGCCGTGGGAGAACCGATTTCTGCGTGCGGCGGAGGCCGCGGGGATCCCGATCACGACGGAGATTCGACTGACGGTCGAGCGGCTGCCGAACCGCGATCACACGATCGGTGTGACGGGGACGGCGGGGAAGAGCACGACGAGTGCGATGATTGCACACCTGCTGAGGGACCAAGGGAAGCGCGTGTGGCTGGGCGGCAACATTGGGGGGAGTCTGCTCGCCAACCTCCATGTGATGACCGGCGATGACTTCGTCGTTCTGGAGTTGTCGAGC
>JBCBTA010000271.1:0-4961 GCA_039818905.1 Planctomycetota bacterium | reverse complement strand
GACGGTGATTTCGGGCAGCGTTGCGATGTGGCTGATCTCGCGAATCGCCGCCTGCACCACCTGCTGTCGTTCTTCGGACTGCACGGACATGGCATATCTCCATCCCGGATTGGGACCACTCCTTCGACCTCTGCTTCGGTCATCGGCCCGTCCGGATGGGGACTTTCGGCTGTCTGTAACGGCGGCGCGACTTTTCAGTACGTGCAGCGTTTGCGCAGCAGTCCCGGATCATGGGGATCGACAGACCCCAGAAGGTCCGCGGTGCGCCGCGGCGTGTCACCATCCCCAAAGGGATGGGTGATCGAGCTCCGATCGAGCGACCTCGCCTGCAGCATCGCATCACGCACGTCCTGCGCGTCGTGGCAGTCGGTGTGCACGACGTTGCTGCCATGCTCGCGCCCTGCTTGTCGAGGTCCGATATCGACAGCGGGGCATTGCAGCATCGCCGCCTCGATGAGCGCGGATGAACTGTTGCCGATCAGCACGCCGCCGCGCTCGCCAAGCGTCCGCAGCAGGCTGCGAAAGGTCGCATGAGGCAGATGGGTGCGCACGGTGACCGACCCTGCCGGGATTGCATCGACGATCCGCTCGCGCCCCGGATCATGATTCGGGCGCAGCCACAGGACAGGCTGCGCGGCAACGGCCTCGGCGATGCGCATCGCCACGGCGTGTTCGGTCTCCGCTGCCAGTCCGGCCGGATGATGCAGCACTACTGCGCTGGGCGCTCCGAGCGCGTTCCAGTGATCCTCGTCGAGCGGCTGCACCGCCTCGATACCCGACGCGGCGGGCGAACCGACATTGTGGACGTGCGCCGGTTCTTCGCCCATGCGGACGATGCGATCTCGTGACTGATCGCTGGCGGCGAGATGCAGATGCGCGAGCTTCGTGATTGCGTGACGCATCGCCTCATCGGCGATTCCCTCGGCGCGATCGCCGCCATGCATATGGGCGACGGCGATGCCGCCGATGCTCGCCGTCGATGCTGCGGCGAAGGCCTCGATGCGATCACCGAGCACAAGTACCCAGTCCGGGCGAATCTCCGCGAACGCGGCTGTGAAGCCGGAGACGCCGTCGCCGAATGCCGCACTGTCGGCATGGCGCCCGGTGACACCCTCGCGCTGCATCGGGACTTCCGCCGCGATCGCAAAGGACGATCGAACGTCCTCGATCGTCGGCGCCGCACCCAGCAGATGGGCGCCGGCGGCGATCACCTGCAGCTCCAGCTCGGGATGGCTCTCGATGGCGCGCATGACGGGTGCCAGGAGGCCGAACTCGGCGCGCGTTCCCGTCATGACGCAGACCCGTGTCATTGCAGATGCTCATCGACGAGCGGCACGTCCGCCTCCAGCGCACTCCGTGTGACGCGCCCAATGATCTCGTTCAGCCGGAAGGGCTCGATGCCGGTTCCCGGGCGCTTGATGGTCAGGTCTCCCGGATCAATGGTCTGCCCGGCCGCGATGGGGCGTGCGGTGGTCAGGGACTGTCGCGAGACGGTGCGGACATCATGCTCCGCGGGAAGCAGTCGCTTCTCACCGACGTGACGTGTGGCCCCGTGTATGCGGGATCGTGCGATCTCGACGTACGTGTGGAATGACGCCGGATCGAGCGACGCCGCGTGGTCGGGCCCCGTCGCACGCGTGTCGTATGTCAGGTGCTTTTCCAGAATGGCGGCTCCGGCTTCGACCGCATCGCCGCCGACCAGCACGCCGGTGCAGTGGTCGCTGTAGCCGACCGGACCATCGACAATGTCTTCAAGGGCAGCGATACCGTCGAGGGAGGCATCTTCGGGACTGGTCGGATAGCTGCTGACGCATTGCAGCACGGCGAGCCGATCACGGATCGGCGTGAGCCACGTCAACGCTCGCTCGACCTCGCCAAGTGTGCTCGCGCCCGTGCTGATGATCAGCGGCAGGCCGGTCCCTGCAAGGGCTTCGAGCAGCGGCTTGTTGATGATGTCGGGGCTGGCAGTCTTGAAGGCGTCCCATGGCAACGTCGTCGCATCATCAACGAGTTCAACGCTGAAGACACTGACGAGGGCGTGCACGCCGCGGGAGTGGGCCCGCTCAACGATGGGAGCCATGTCATCGATGGACAGCTCCAGGCGGCGCAGCATGCTGAGTGGATCCTGCTCTCCAGCGGACTTCTGGTACGCCGCGAGCTTGGCAGCGCTACTCATGAGTCGATCCGTCTCGAAGAGCTGCAGCTTGACGGCATCGGCACCCGCATCCGCCGCGGCGTCGGTCAGTTCGAGCGCACGGGAGGGGTCGCCGTCATGATTCACACCGATCTCTGCGATGACGTAGACCGGATGCATCGATCCGACCGTCCGATCGCCGATCTGCATCATGGCGCTCCCGCTGCAGCGAGCGGTGTGCCTCGAAGGATGGACTCTGCCACGAGCAGATCAACTTCGGCATCGATGTCGATCACCTGGCCCTCACCGGTCACCACGCCGCGCCGGTCCGCACCGAAGAAGGCGTGAGGACCGGGCGTCGCGTCGGGAACCTCGAGCATGAGGGACTGGCGCGTCAGTGCGATGACGCCGCCGTCAGGGATGTGCGCAGGCGGGAGGTCCTGGCGACGAAACACGCCATGGTTCAGCACGCTGCCCTCCCATGGGCGCACGCTGCCGCCGTCTTCATCGACGACGGCGGTCCACCACGGGTGGTACTTGCCGACGGGTGTGTACGACTGCACCGAGTCGGCTCCGGTCGTTTCGAGCATGTGCAAGGCATGATCGATGAGGCCGGCGGGGCGGACGGGGACGTTGGCATACAGCAGGGCGACGTGATCCGGTGCAGCATCGAACTGCTGTACGGCGTGTCGAGCGGCATCGTCCACACTGGCCCGATCCGTCGCGAGTTCGGCGGGGCGCTCGATGACAGCCGCACCGGCTTCGCGCGCGACGGTCGCGATCTCTTCACCGTCCGTCGAGACGACGACCTGGTCGATGCGCTCGGCCTGGAGCGCCGCGTCGATCGTCCAGCAGATGCAGGGACGACCGGCGATGAGGCGCACGTTCTTGTTCGGGACGCCCTTGCTTCCCGAGCGGGCCAGGATGAGTGCCACGGCACGCATATTCACCATCCCATCTGCAGTGATGCATCATCGAACTGTCCGGCATCGAGCGCAGCGCGTCGGTGGGCGCACAGATCGGACCACGCCCTGGCCGGGTCAAGCAGGGAAGACCCGATCGTGATTCTGCGCATGGCGTCTCGAAGGAGCGCGGGGCGCGGCGTGCCGAGTGGTTCGATGCGATCGCCTGCGATGGCTTCGGACAGTGGATCGATCACTGCGCACCCAGCCCGCATGGTCCACTGATCGAAGAAGGTCTCGATCTCCTCGTAGACCGCGTCGCGGCGGGTAATCCGTGGCACCACCCAGGGCTTCGGCAGGCCGTGCACGACATGCCGCAGATCGACGAGCGTCTCGAAGCGCTCCAGGACCATCCGGAATGCGTCCATGCCGGTCAGCGCGTGGTACGTCTCAGCGGTTGATGCATGCAGATCTGCGCTGATGATGTCCACGCCCGAGGCAATGAGGGCTGAGGGATCAAAGTGCTCGCTCTGCAGGTGCGTCCGTACGTGCACACGAAGTCCACGTCCATGTGCAAGAGTGATGAGAGCCTGCAGGTCGGTGCATTCCAGTGGATCACTGTCGCCGCCATGAAGCGTAAGGAGGGCGCCCGGAGTGCCGAGGGCCGTGATCACATCAGTGGCTCCATCGATCGACGGATCGAGGGTGATCTCCTTCGGGAATGGCGGCAGGACCGCAGATGTGCGCACGGCTTCGGCGATTTCTGCCGCCGACATGGTGTCGAGGTGTGCAGCATGCGGCCCGAGCACTGCTTCGAGCAGTCCATCCGGACCCGGCACGAAACGGGCGCAGGTGGAGCGCAGTGACGCGTCGATCTGCACGCAGCAAGGGCGTGCGATCGGGTCGCTGCGGGGATGTGTCGGGATGTAGGCGATGGCGCCGCCGATGGAGGCAAAGGGCACATCGGCCCGTGCACCGGAGGCAAGATCGGCGATCACATCGCGTGATACCACGGCACCTGCGAGCCCGGGAGGCGCCTGGGTAAAAGTGAGCGGGTACATCGACGGGTGCTCTGCATGTCGCTCGATGAGTGCATCGCAGAGCTCGGGATCAACGAGTGCCCAGTCGGGGCCGGCGACGAGGGCGGCGTCGAGGCGGAATGACTGCATGGCGTGCTCTGCAGCGACCGGGTCAAGGGCTTCATCAAAGCAGGTGATGCCGCCCAGTCCGCCGCGCCAGCACGTGTCAGCCCACGCGCGGGCAACTGCCACCTGCTCGGCCCGTGCGGTGTTGAGCGGCGCGTCCCGGATCTGGAGATCGAGGTGGCCGATGCGATCACCGACGAGCGTGCGCACGGCGGTTGGATCATCGGTGGCGATGCACAGGGCATCGATGTGCGCACATCGCGCCACACGCTGCAACGTGCGGCGGAGGATCGGCGCACCGAGGAAATCGTGGCCCAGGCGATCGATGTCGCTCGATGCAATCGTGAGGAGTGCACCACAGCGAATCTTCTGCGCGCTGGCGCTTGAAACATCGGTCGCATCATCCTCGGCGGGCAGTACATCGCGGGAGCGCTTTGGTCCACCGGAGAACGTGCCGCGCGCGATGTCGAGAAGCTCATCCAGCAGATCCGCGAAGTCCGCGAGCCACTGCAGGTTCTCCTTATCGCGCGCGATCTGGCGGCGCTGCCGCTCGAAGCGATCGAGATCATCGACCAGCTTGAGCATGCGATCGGCCTTGAATCGCTTGAGTGCACCCATCTGATTCAGGCGCATGACGAGGCTGAAGGCGGGCTGCACGTCATGCACTTCATCGCGAATCGCGTTGACCTGATCGATGAGCCGACTGGTGCGGCGGATGTCCTTCTGTACACGGAGCATTGACTCGAGGAGGTCGCACGACTTACGGCTGCGTCGTGCAAT
>JBCBTA010000270.1:0-4969 GCA_039818905.1 Planctomycetota bacterium | reverse complement strand
GACCTGCGGGCTGATGACGTTGCAGAGGAACATCATCCAGTAAGCCCACCTGTACGGCCCGAAGGCTCGGCTGATGAAGGCCTGGGCCTCGAACATGTTGCCGCCGTACCACGCGATGAAGAACTCCATGATGTAGGCGAAGCCCACCATGGAGTTCTTCATCGCGTGGTACGGCGGCAACATGTTCGAGGCCCAGGCCTTCATCCGCCGAGCCTTCGGGCCGTACTGGTGGGCTTACTGGATGATGTTCCTCTGCAACGTCATCAGCCCGCAGGTCTTCTGGTTCAAGTGGTGCCGCACCAACATCCCGTTCATCTTCTTCATCACGATCGTGGTGAACATCGGCATGTGGTTCGAGCGATTCGTGATCGTCTCCACGCTGTCGGGTGACTTCCTGCCTTCATCCTGGCAGTACTACTCGCCGACGCTGGTGGACATCGCGACCTTCATCGGAAGCATGGGCATCTTCATGACGCTCTTCCTGCTGTTCTGCCGCTTCCTGCCGATGCTGGCGCTGAGCGAGGTGAAGAACGTCATGCCGCAGGCTGACCCGCACCACGAGATGTATCACAAGGATGATCACGGGGAAGGAGGGGCTTCGCATGGCTGAGCAGCAGGGCCTCTTCGGCATGCTGGCGGAGTTCTCGGATCCCGCCGCCGTCTCACGGGCGGCGGAGAAGGTCCGTGATGCCGGCTACACCAAGTGGGACGTCTATGCCCCGTTCCCGATCCACGGCATCGAGGACGCGATGGGCCTCAAGCCGAGCCGGGTGTCCTTCTTCGTCGGCGCCGGTGCGCTCACGGGCGTGCTCTGTGCACTGCTGATGCAGTGGTGGATGAGCGCGGTGGACTACCCGATGGTCATCGGCGGCAAGCCCTTCTTCGCGTGGGAGCAGTATCTGCCGATCACCTTCGAGCTGGGCGTCCTGCTCGGCTCCAGCGGCGCGATCCTCGGCATGTTCGTCTGCAACAAGCTGCCGATGCCGTACCACCCATTGATGAAGAAGGAGCGGTTCCTCTCCGTGAGTGATGACGGCTTCTTCATTGCCATCGAGGCGTCCGATCCGAAGTTCGACGCCGGCGAAGTTCGTGCCCTGCTGGCCGACATCGGCGGCATGCACGTCGAGGAGGTGGAGTCGTGATGCGTTTCACACGGCACATCCCCACCCGGACGGTGCTCCTGGCCCTGATCAGCGCCGGCGTGCTCGGCGCATGCCGCGGCGACACCTCCGAGGAGCGGCCACGCCAGTTCTTCCCGGATCTGGACGATCAGCCGAAGGTCAAGGCGCAGACCGAGTCGCGCTTCTTCGATGAGTACGTTGATGAAGAGGGCTACGCCTTCGGACGTGCGGCTCGCCTGCCGGTGACCGGCACGGTCCCCTTCGGCCAGCGTCCCTACGTGACGCCGGTTGCTGGGGTGGACTTCTCCAACCGCGAGGAGTTCCTGCGCAGCAGCTTCGAGATCAACACCGGCCAGAGCTACGTCAGCAATGGCAGGGGCGGATACGTGCTCGACGAGAACGGCACGCCCCGCACGGAGTATCTCGAGCGCATCCCCATCGAGGTGACGCGCGATCTCGCGCTGCTCGGCGAGGAGAATTACAACATCTACTGCCTGCCCTGCCACGGTCAGACCGGCAAGGGCGATGGCACCGTCGGACAGAAGTGGGCGTACGCATTGCCGTCGTTCCACGATCCGAAGTATCAGCCCGGCGCGGGCGAGTACCAGTCCAAGGACGGGTACATCTTCCACACGATCCGCAACGGCGTGCCGAATCTTGGCGGGCCGTATCCGCTGAAGATGCCGGGATACGCTCGGAAGCTCAGCATCGAGGAGACCTGGGCCGTGGTCGCGCACTATCGCGTGCTGCAGATGACGCAGAAGGGCACGCCCGACATGCTGTCGCCCGAGGACCGCATGGAGCTTGATCGTCAGCGTGTCGCGACGGGCGCCGCGGAAGGGGGCGAGTCGTGAGCAGCACACACGTTGACATGGAACGTGTTCTCGCGGCGGACAACGTCGAGCTGACTCCCGGCTCCGGTTCGCTGCTGTGGCGTGGCATGCTGGGTCTCGGCCTGATCATGACCGGTGTTACCGCCGTCTCGACGATGGTCGGCGAGGCGGAGTCGCGCAGCATCGCGCTGCACGCCCTCCACACGGGATTCGTCTCGGCGATCGGCTTCCCGCTCGCCGCGATGGTCTTCGTGATGATCCTGCACCAGACCAACGCCGGATGGTCAGCGACGATCCGCCGTCAGTTCGAGCACATGATGTCGCTCGTCTGGATCGCGGTGCCGATGTTCTTCGGCATCCTGGTGCTGCAGATGGTTGCGAACATGGGCAGCGAGCCCACCAAGTACTCGCCCTTCATCTGGAACTGGATGAACCCGGCGTACACCGAGGGCGACGTTCTCTACGAGATCAAGGCGCCGTACCTCAACGTGCCCTTCTTCCTGGTCCGCGCGATCATCTACTTCGCGGTGTGGCTGGGGCTGTCGCTGGCGCTCTACAACTTCTCGATGCGCATGGATGCCGACGGCGATCGCTGGAACATCGCCAAGGCCCGCAAACTTTCGGCCATCGGTCTGCCTCTGGCGGCCTTCACCATGGCCTTCGCTGGCTTCGACTGGGTCATGACGCTGGACTTCCACTGGTTCAGCACCATGCTGGGCGTCCACTTCTTCGCAGGCTCCATGGTCCTGGCCATCGCGCTGGGCACGCTGACGATGATCGCACTGCGCTCCTCCGGGCGGCTGCATCATTGCTTCACGCAAGAGCATCTGCACGATCTGTCCAAGCTGGTCTTCGCTTTCACTGTCTTCTGGGCCTACATCAGCTTCAGTCAGTACTTCCTGATTTGGTACGCCAACATTCCCGAGGAGACGTGGTTCTTCCAGATCCGCAAGACCGGCGACTGGGAGTGGATGTCATGGATGCTTCCGATCGCCCACTTCATCGTGCCCTTCCTGTTCCTGCTGCCGCGTCCGGTGCGCCGTTCGCCGGGGCTGATGGCGCTGGCGTGCGTGTACATGATCGTCGTGCACCTGACCGAGGTTTTCTGGATGGTCCGCCCCGAGGTGAGTTACGGCGAGGCGGGGCCGGGGTACTGGCAGGACTTCGTGGGCGTGCTCGGACCGGTGCTGATCTTCCTCGGGCTGTACGTCCGGAAGGTCACGAGCGGGCCGCTGATTCCGCTGCGTGATCCGCGCCTGCCCGAGGCATTGACGCATAGAAACAACATCTGACCATCGTCGATCGACGAAGCTGATAGAGGGTCTCGATGAGCGAGCATCACACAACGCCGCACACCAGCGAAGAGCTCGAGGCGTCGGTGCACGAGCACGACGAGTGGTTTCGGCACAGCCCGGATGAGCCGCACCATCAGGCGGAGCACGGCGGGTTTAACCCAATCGTCGTCATGGGATTCCTCGCCGCGACCATCCTGATTACCTTCGGGGTCGCCGCGGTGGTGCTGCCCTGGTTTGCCCGCGAGGTGCAGGCGCAGCGCGTGCAGGTGCAGGAAGCCAACAGCCAGTACGGCGCGGAGTACCGCGAGAAGATGGAAGGCTGGGTATCGGACTTGAGCAAGCCGGCATGGGTGGACGCCGAGAACAACGTCGTCCGCCTGCCGCTGGATCTCGCTGTGGAGCGTGTGATCGAGCAGTACGAGAGGTAACCGAGGGGCAATGTCGAGCCGGCGCGACAATCTGCTGAAGCTTGTGATGGCGATCTCCGCCATGCTTGTCTGCGCGTCGGCATCCGCCCAGATTCTTCTCGAGGAGGGCCTCCCCGAGGTGCAGGGCGTCGGGATCGACGCCGAGAAGATGGGCAACGCGCTGCCGCTCGATGCGGAGTTCGCGATGCCCGACGGGCGCCCCGTGAAGCTGGGTGACTTCTTCGACGGCTCGACGCCCGTCCTGCTCGTGCCCTCGTACTTCGACTGTCCCATGCTGTGCACACTGGTGCAGAATCGTCTGCAGCAGGGGCTCAACGACATGTCGTGGACCGCGGGCGAGGAGTTCCGCATCGTCAGCTTCAGCTTCGACCACACCGACGGTCCGGAACAGGCCGAGACGGAGCAGTTCGTCGCGCTGGCCGGCTACGCCCACGAGATCGAGGATCCCGACGAAGCATGGACGTTCCTGACGACCGACGCCACCACCGCCCGCGAAGTGTGCAACGCGCTGGGCTACACCTATCGGTACCTGCCGGAGAATGGTGAGTTCTCGCACGTCGCTGGGATCTTCTTCTGCACGCCGGACGGCTCGGTGCACAACTTCATCGAGGGTCTGGAGTACCCCGCGCGGAATCTGACGCTCGGTCTGTCGGAGGCGGCGGACGGTTCCGTCGGCACCGTCTTCGACCGGGTCTTTCTGTCGTGCTTCCGCTACGACCCGCAGACCGGCGAGTACGTCGTCCATCCGATGAACGTGATGCGCATCGGCGCAGGTGGTGCGGCGGTGGTGATTCTCGGAACAATCGCGGCACTGCTTCTGCGCAGCCGCATCGCTCGGGGCACATCGTCCCCCTACAGTGCCCCTCGACTCGCAGTTGGACAGGAATCGTGATGACCGACGGCATGCCGATGATCGGACAGACGCTGCTCGCGGAGACGAGCGCGTGGGATCGCTTCTGGTTCCGCCAGAGTGGCAGCACCTTCGCTCCTGGAACCGACGCGCTGTTCTTCTACATCTTCTGGGTCTCGGTCTTCTTCTTCGTGCTGCTCATGGTGGCCATGGTGTACTTCGGCTACAAGTACCGTCGCCGCCCGGGAGTCGCCGCGGAAGTCAGCCCATCGCACCACACCGGCCTCGAACTGACATGGTCGATCGTGCCGGCAATCCTGATGGTCGTCATGTTCGTCTGGGGAGCGCAGGGCTACCTGAAGAAGGTCGTCCCGCCATCGGACGCGCAGACCATCGCCGTCAACGCCAAGATGTGGAACTGGACCTGGACGTACCCCGACGG
>JBCBTA010000269.1:0-4975 GCA_039818905.1 Planctomycetota bacterium | reverse complement strand
GCCTTCGGCATGGGCGCACATGTGGTCGTGCTGGATGTGGACATCGAGAAGATGCGCTATCTCGGCGCGACCATGCCGCGCGAGATCATCACCGTGTACTCCGATCCGCAGGCGATTCGCGAGTACCTCGCGTGGGCGGACCTCGTTATTGGCGCAGTGCTCATCCCGGGGGCCGAGGCGCCGAAGCTGATCCGGCGCGAGCACCTGTCCACCATGAAGCCGGGTGCTGTGCTTGTGGATGTCGCGATCGATCAGGGCGGCTGCGCCGAGACGAGCCGCGTGACGACGCACACCGATCCGACGTACGACGTCGATGGTGTGCTGCACTACTGCGTCGGCAACATGCCGGGCGCCGTGGCTCGCACGAGCACGTGGGCCCTGACCAACGCCACGCTGCCGTGGGCGGTGCGCATCGCCGAAGAGGGCTATCAGTCCATCGCCGACGCCGACCCGGGCTTCGCCATGGCCATCAACATGGATCGCGGCAGGCTGCTCAACGAACCCGTCGCCCGAGCGCACGGACTCGACGTGTCGGCGGTCTGATCGTGGATTGACGTGGCGGAGCGCTTCACCGTGCCTGCCTACCACCTACTTGGGCGGGGCCTGGGCATGCGGTGCGGCATTTCCCGGGTTTGAGCGCGATCCGATGGTGGGGTCTTTCACTCTCGCCGCGCACTCGTACGGTGCGTGCCATGAGGCTGGGGGAGACATCTGCGCGTCGCGTGCGGCGTTGGTCGATCCGGGGTGGCATTGCCCTCGCATGTGTGTTCGCACTGCCGCTGCTCGCGCACGCATATCTGACACCGGTGCAGTTCAACCAATTCCTCATCGAGGCTGCCGACCGTCGCTATGGCGTCGGGTCGCTGCGTTCCCGGCTGCAGAGTCTCGGGCGCATGTATACCAGTGGTCTGCGCGCGATCCCGAAGCGCATCGGCGACACGCCACCACCACTTGATGATCCCGAGGCGGTGCTGCATTACGTGCTGAAGTGGGCACCGCCGCTGGCAACGGTGTATCCGACGGAGTGCTTCTACTACTACCGCTTTCGGGATCTCGACGGGCAGTGGGTGTGGGGCAACCTCCGCATCGCCGATGCGCCCGGCGGCGTGATCGGGATCTCCTACTTCCACCCCGGCTCGCCGGACTTCACACACAGGGAGTTCACGGCGGAGGACGGGGTCGAGATCACGTCGGTGGGCAACCGACGCTACCGCGTGGAGGGGGCCGGCCGCGCGGTGACGTTCGTCCTGCCCGAGGTCATCACGCGTCCGCCGGCGTCCTTCGGGACGACAACGGACGAGCACTACGTGGGGCGCATCGTCGATGAGTCGGCGATCCGGCTGCACCTGCTCTTCAACACGGCGACGAACAGCTTTTACATGGCGCTCGACGAGAGCGCGGGAATCGCAGACACGCTGGAGGAGGTCGAGGAGGGGTTGCTGCTCGGCAAGCGCAGCGGCTTCGTCTACTACGACGATGAAGAGCTCGATCGTCGCCTCCTGCTCGGCGTGCACTTCGAGAACGTGGTCGCGAACAACTACTTCGACGGTCCCGCTGATCAGGTGCCATTCGAGCTCGAGTTGCGCGATCTGATGCACCTGGCGTATCCACACACGATGCTCGGATCGGGCATCGATGCGCACGGCGTGCTGCTCGGGAAGGACGAGTGGCAGCGGGTTGCGATCTCGCCATTCACGCGCTACCGCAATGTCGAGGAACTGCGCGAACGGCTGGCGTTCTGTGCCGCGGAGACGCCGACGGTCCGCATGACGTGCATGACCAAGGAATGGTGGAACTCGCCGATGTGGCTGAGCCAGACGATTCGTCGGCTGTGGGATGAAGGGAAGGGCCTGGTGGGACCGCCTCCGGGGCTGCTCTCACTCGAAGAGATCTTCCTGAAGTATCCCGCTGCCGAGGTCTCTCCCGCATCTTCGGGCGTGCCGGAGATGCCCGCATTCGAAGAGGAGGACTCATGATCAGGAGACCATTGGACGGCGCCTCGAGGTCGCGGCACATCCCGAGCATTGTGCTCGGAGCCTCGGCATGCACGATTGCGATCGGCATGTTCGTCATGGCAGGTGACGACTTCCTCACGGAGCGCTACGAGACGATCCCGACGGCCGGCGAAGCGAGCGCCGTGCCGCCGCCCCCGCCGTGGGGACCCGAGCCGGTGCATCTTCGTGACACATCGACGGAGAACCCACCCGATCCGCCCGTGCACAACGCGCCGACCAACACACACGACGGCTGGAGCAACACGCACAGCGGCGCCAGTTCCAACCACTGGTCCAACTCGGGCAACCACTCCACCAACTCGCTGACCCACGGACCGGCGACGGGTGAGCACACGGCGGATACGGCCGGCAAGGACCCGCCCTGCTGCCCGTGGTGGGATCGTCACGACACCTCAAGCAACATCCACGATCTGGCGTCCAGTTGGTCACCCTCCGATGTGGACATCCACTCGGCCCGCACGGACACGCACAGCGTCGGGTCGGACTATCACAACATCTACTCGACGACGCACAAGGGCGCGTCGGACGTGCACCTCTCGGCGTCCACGACGCACCGGGCCAACTCCAACATCCACTCGTCCAACTCGACGACGCACAACCCCAACAGCACCACCACCGTTCCACCCAAGCCGTGGTGGGACATCTTTGGCATTGCCAATGCCGCGACGGTCAGTGGTGACAACCTCGCCCTGGAGTAGCGAGCGGATTCGGTAGTTCATCCCCTCTCGGCCCCGTCGCCCTCCCCGCGGCGGGGCCTTTTCATTGAACGCGAGGCATGGAGTGCGGCTGCCACGCGCGGCCCATCCGACCAGTGTGTGCCTCTTGCTCACTCCGCCGTCGCACGCGAGTGAGTTTCGAGCGATGAAAGCTGTGGGCCTGACATGTTGTAAGTATCAGTCAGTTCCGTGTCTGCGGAGTGATCGAGGGTGTCAGCCCACCAGATTAGGCAGGCCTGACCGGGTGTTCGGAAAACTCCCGGGATTACATCTATTCGAAGTGTCGGGACTTTCGCCTTGTGCGCGCATTCGTACTGTGCGATGCATGAGGCTGGGGGACAGATTGGTTCGTCGGCTTCGACGCCGGTCGATATGGGTTGCAGTCGGTGTGCTGGGTGCGATCGTGCTGCCGTTGCTGGCGCATGCCTCTCTGGCACCGGTGCAGTTCAATCAGTTCCTGATTGAAGCGGCTGACCGGCGTTACGGCGTCGGCTCGTGGCAATCGCGTGTGCAGAGCATCGGCCGCGTGTACACCAGTGGCCTGCGCGCAATCCCAAAGAGATTCGGCGATACGCCACCGCCACTGGACGACCCCGAGGCAGTGCTGAACTACGTGTTGAAGTGGGCGCCGCCGCTGGCGACGGTGTATCCCACCGAGTGCTTCTACTACTACCGCTTCAAGGACCGGGAGGGGCAATGGGTGTGGGGTAATCTCCGCATCGCTGATGCGCCGGGCGGCATCATCGGCATTTCGTACTTTTATCCGGGTGCGCCTGATTTCACGCACCGTGAGTTCACGTCGGAGGATGGCATCGACGTCACGCCATTGGGTTACCGTCGCTACCGCGTGCAGGGCTCAGGGCGTGCCGTGACGTTCGTCCTTCCAGAAGTCCGGACCACCGCCCCATCGAGCTTTGCGGCCACTGAAGACGAGCACTACGTTGGACGGATCGTGGATGAGTCTGCGGTTCGCCTTCATCTGCTGTTCAACACCGCGACCAACAGCTTCTACATGGCGCTGGATGAGAGCGAGGGCATCACGGACGCGCTGGAGGAGGTCGAGGAGGGTCTTCTGCTCGGCCAGCGCAGCGGCTTCGTGTACTACGACGACGAGCAACTTGATCGGCGTCTGTTGCTGGGCGTTCGGCAAGACAACATCATCGACAACAATTACTTCGACGGACCGGCGGATCAGGTCCCGTTCGAACTCGAGTTGCGTGATCTGATGCATTTGGCGTATCCGCACACGATGCTCGGCGACGGCATCGATGCGCACGGTGTGCTGCTCGGGAAGGACGAGTGGCAGCGCGTTGCGATCTCTCCATTCGTGCGCTACAGCGGGATCAATGAGCTGAAGGAGCGCATCACACGCTGCGCGGGAACGTCACCGTCGGTCCGCATGACGTGCATGACCAAGGAGTGGTGGAACTCGCCCCTGTGGCTCAGTTACACCATCGGCCGGCTGAGAAGTGAGGGGAAGGACCTTGTTGGTCCCGCCCCTGGCTTGATGCCGCTGGAAGAAGTCTTGCGCAGATACCCCGTTCCAGAGGGGAGTGCAGTTTCCCTGCAACCCGAAGCTATCGAAGGCGCCTCGAATGAAGGAGAGTGATCCATGAGTGAACGCGTTGTTGATTGGCGCATGCGCCGATACGTCCCAACCTTCGTGCTCGGCGCGAGTGCCGTGGCCATCGCCGGCGGTACGGTCTTCATGGCTGGCGCCCCCGGGGACTTCCTGGACAAGCGATACAAAACGATCCCCGTCTCTTCCCAGGCGAACGGCGCGGATCCGCCTTGGGGACCGGAGCCCGTGCACCTGCGCGACACCTCGACCGAGCAACCACCCGATCCTCCAAACCACACGAACCAGACAGATACCCACGACGGTTGGAGCCATACGCATAAAGGCGCCAGTAGGACGCACTGGGAGAATTCCAACAACCACACGTCACAGACGCTGACACACGGCGCGACGACGTTCACCCACCAGTCGGACACTGAGGGCATCAACCCGGCGTGCTGTCCTTCCGTTGATCGTCACAGAGTGACGAGCGAAGTGCATAGCCTCGCCAGTAGCTGGAACCCAGTCGATGTTGACATTCACACTGCGCGGTCGGATACGCACAGCGTTGGGTCGGACTTCCACAGCGTCTATTCGACGACGCACGAAGCGGTCTCGAACGTGCATCTCTCGTACTCGACGACACACACGATCAATTCCAACATCCACACGGCGTCGCCGTGTGG
>JBCBTA010000268.1:0-4981 GCA_039818905.1 Planctomycetota bacterium | reverse complement strand
TGATGTCGCGGAGTGACTCAATGACGATGGGACACCCGGCACTGTGCGCAAGGATGTTGATCTCCTCAACGGACGTGTGCTCGGCGAGAAACAGCAGCAGCTGGCGGAACTTCCGCGTGGCGTAGTCGGCGTTGGCCTTATCCTGCTGGTAGGCAAAGACATTGCCCTGGCTCGGCCACGCGTAGGAAATCATGGCCCCGTCGCGCGACATGAAGTGCCAGTACTCCGCGGCGATGCCGAGGTTCTTGGCGAACTGCGTGTTGAAGCCGTGCACGAAGATGAAGATCCGCCGCTTCATGGAGACATCGAGTTGGGCCTCGATGTCCTTGACCCAGCGGTCACCGGCATCCCGCGCCACGTCCGGCGAATACCAGTCCACGCCCAGCGCCGAAAGCGGTCCCGGCACGCTCGCCCAGAGGTAGCCGTACGGCTCGTACGACTCGAACTCGATCACCGGCTGCCGCCTGCGCTTCTGCTGCTTGGAAGCCTCGAGCACCCGCTCCCACCCCAGCTCACGCCCGATCTGCATCGTGGCTCGGCCGAGATGGATGATGTTGGCCCGTTCCTTCGTGTAGATCTCGCGGGAATCCTCGCGTTCCCGGACCTTGCGTGGGGCGGCGACGAAGACCTGTACCTCCGTGGACTGGAAGGCATCCACAGCGCTCATGTGCGCTCCGACGCCGGCAGTCGAGACGATCGCAGGCGTCGGCATGAGCACCTGGCGCGAGCAGCCCATCGCGAGAAGTCCGCTTGCGATCAGCAGTGCGATGCAGTGGGTGATTCGGGGCACGGGTCGGCTCCTTGATGACGATTTCATCGACCGACCAGTACGATACGGCCATGAGCGAGAGTGCGCCGAAGAAGCGACCCGTGGTGTTGCAGCTGGTCCGCTTTGTTCCGCTTGCCGTGTTCTGGCTGCTTGCAGTGGCCCTGTGGTTCATCGATGGCATCAGTCTCTACATCCTCAGCGGACGCTGGCTGCTCGCGCCGATCGTCGTCGCCGTGCTCTTCGCCGCCATGCTGTGGAAGCCGCGCAAGGTCGCGTGGACGCTCGCCGCGGGCATAGGGGTTTTCGCCATCGTGCTGATCTGGCGCGACCTGCTGCTGCCGCGGAATGACCGGACATGGTGGGACGAGACCGCCGTCATGCCCGTCATCAGTGTGCACGAGGGCGTCGTCACCATCGACGGCGTGCGCAACTTCACCTGGGACGAGTCCGGGCGCACCGGAGGCGGCTGGGAGACGCGCACCTACGCCCTCGATGATCTTCAGGGCGTCGATCTGATCGTGCAGCCCTTTCCCGCGTCCGAGTTGATGGCCCACACCATGCTCAGCTTCGACTTTGGTCCAGGCGGTCGTCTCATGCTGTCCATCGAGGCCCGCAAGCAGCAGGGCGAGAACTACAGCCCCGTTGCCGGCGCGCTCAATCAGTTCGAGCTGATCTACATCTTCCTCGACGAACGCGACGCGCTGACGACACGTGCCATCACCCGAGGCGACCGACTGCACGCCTACCCGACGCGCAACCGCAATCCAGCGACGCTGCGCGAGTTCTTCGTCGATCTCTGTGAGTCTGCCGACGGTCTTCGTGCATGGCCTCGCTTCTACCACATCATCTTCGACAACTGCACCACCGTCTGGATCCGTCATGTCGATGCCATCGCCAACACCGACATCGGTCTTCGGTGGGATACGATCGCCACCGGTCGCATCGCGCGTTTCCTGCACATGCATGACAGCATTGACACCGATCAGTCGTACGACGAAGCCAAGGACTTCTTTCGCATCGACGAGCAGGTGCGCGCCTTTGCCGAACATCCGGAGTTCTCACGCAGGATCCGGGAGCAGCGCATGGCCAGCGAGCCGGAATAGTCAGTCGTCCACGTGTGCCGCGGCTCGGAGCCACTCGGGCAGGGCCTGAGGCCGCTTGTCCATGCCCACGCACGCGAGTGTGGACGTCGCGGTCGCCAGCAGCAGGCTGCGCCCATGCCCGTCGCCACGATCCAGCCACAGCTCGTAGGCATGATCGATGCGGGCACGCCCGCCGCCGGCGACGTTGGTGATCACCACGATCTCATCGTCGTAGCGGGCCGGGGCCTTGTAGTTGATGCCGACCTTGGTGACCACGAGCAGCACCCCCGCGCGCTCCATGTCGGCGTAGGTCACGCCGCAGGTGCGCAGGAGTTCGGTGCGGCCGATCTCAAGCCACGCGACGTAGGACGCGTGGTGGGCGACACCCATCGGATCGCACTCGTTGTAGCGCACACGGATGCGCTGCTCACCCCGCGTGGGGATGGGCTGGTCCGGGGCGCGCAATGCGTCTGTCGGTGAGGTCATGCGACGAGTATACGACCCGCGCGCTTCAGCCCGACGTCGCGGTGAAGAAGTAGTCCCGCGCGCCGGCCAGCACGTTCTGCACCGCCACCGCCGCCAGGATCAGACCCATGACGCGGCTGAGGATCGCCGTGCCACCGTTGCCGAGCAGCCGGACGATCGGACTCGCCAGCAGCATGAAGAGAAGCGCGATCGCCAGGACGCCCAGCATCGCGGCGGTCGTCACCGCCTGCTCGACCAGCGCCTGCCGGTTGTTGTCGGTCAGCACCACGGCGGCCATGATCGCACCGGGTGACGCGAGTGACGGCATCGCCAGCGGGAACACGGCCGGATCATCCTGTGTCCGCTTGGCGGCGGTCATCTCCTCCTCGGGCTTGGAGGAGCCGAAGGTCATGGTCATCGCAAAGATGAAGAGAATCAGACCACCGGCAATCTGAAACGCCGGCAGTGAAATACCGAGCGTCTCGATCAGCACCTGTCCGACGATGACGAAGGCGAGCAGAATGGCCGCCGCGATCAGCGTTGCGCGGATCGCCATGGCCCGCCGCGCCGCCGCGGACAGCCCCGCCGCCGCGACGACGAAGACCGGGACGGTGCCAATGGGGTCGATGACGACCCACATGGTGATGAAGTCCTGAAGAACGTGGTCCATCGTTCCGGCATGGTACCGAAGCGCGTGTGTGCGAATGACACCGACCGGACTCCGGTGGTCCTTGAAACCTCGCGTCAGATGCGGAACGATGCGTGAAAGGGGGCAGCGATGAGGCAGAGCGGTCGAGTGTGGGCGTATGTCGGTACGGGGATCGGAGCGTTTGGCTGGATCATCGGTGCCGCCGGCTTCGCGGCGGTGCATGGAGCCTGGCAGGTCCTGGGGCGGATGCTTCCCGTCGGGCTGTCACTGAGTGCCGGTCTGACGGCGATGCTGTTCACGCTGATGCTGCATGGTGAGCGGGCATTCGGACGCGGCTCGCGCACATGGTTCCTGCTGCTCTGGGGGGGAATCCTGCTGTTCATCGGTGTCGGGACGCTGGCGATGAACCATTGGCTGTCGCCGCTGATGCTCTCGGATCCGACGCTCGCGGCGGCACTCTCAAAGACCTCGGCCGTGCACCGCGTCCCGGATGTCGCTCCCATTGCATGTCTGCTCGCAAGCGCAATGCTGCTCAGCCTGTCGCTCCGTGCGATGCCGTCGTCAGCGGACGAACCGCGAGCCGATCACCACGGTGACCGCGCACACGCCGAAGACAGTCCAGCCGATGGGCGGTGAGACGAACAGCAGCATGAGCCCGATGACCGCGACGAAGCACATCGCGATGAGCAGGCCTTCACCGAGGCTCATGCGCGAGGGTTGACTCGCCTTGCGTGGTTCCTTGCCGGGCATGCTGCCCGGAGGATAGTCACTCGCCCTTCGCGTCGCCCCGCGCGAAGATCGATGCGACGTAGTTCAGGACGTCCGCCGCGGAGCGGTCGGAGTAGCCGAACTGGTCAATCATCCGCTGCTTGATGACGTCGATCTTCCGCTGCGTCTCATCATCGACAACGCTGGAGACGAGGTTCTTGAGCTTGATCGTGTCGCGCTGATCCTCGAACAGCTTGAGCTCCAGAGCCTTGTACAGTCGGGCGTTGGTGTTGTATTCGAACTTCTTCCCGTCCAATGCCAAGGCGCCGATGTAGTTCATGATCTCCTGGCGGAAGTCGTCCTTGCGGCTCTCGGGGATGTCGATCTTCTCCTCGATCGACCGCATCAGTCGCTCGTCGGGCTCCTCGTACTTGCCGGTGTAGCGGTTCTGGACCTTCTCCTTCTGGGTGTAGGCCCGGACGTTCTCGATGTAGTTGGAGCTGAGGCGGCTGATCGCCTCCTCGTCGGCGCTGATGGCCCGCTGCACTTCGCTCTTGATGATGTCCTCGTACTCGTTCATCACCAGCGCGAGCAGCTCGCGGTAGGTCTTCTTGGTGTCCTCGTCCGTGATCAATGAGTGATGGCTGAGCCCGTGCTCCAGCTCATTCATCACCATGAAGGGGTTAATCTGCTTCTCTTCCATCGCCTGCGCGGACACAAGCGTGTTGGAGACCTTGTCCTGGATGTAGCGCGGGCTGATGCCGTCCATGCCCTCGCGCGGGGCCTCCTCGCGCAGCTCCTTGATGGAGTCCTCCGTGAAGCCGGGGATGGACTTGCCGTTGTACAGCTTGAGCTTCTGCATCATCGTGATGCCGGCCTTCTTCGGCTCCTCCAGCCGCGTCAGGATGGCCCACATCGCCGCAACTTCCAGCGTGTGCGGCGCGATGTGCATCTGGCGGATGCGCTCGGCGCTGAAGTCCTTCTGGTAGATTTTGATCTCGTCGTCAAGGCGGATGTTGTAGGGAATGTCGATCTTGATGGTGCGGTCGCGGAACGCCTCCATCAGCTCGTTGCTCTGCAGCTTCTTGTATTCGGGCTCGTTGGTGTGCCCGATGATCACCTCGTCGATGAAGGTCTGCGCGAACTTCTTCGGCTTGATGACGCGCTCCTGCGACGCACCCAGCAGGTCGTACAGGAACGCCACGTCCAGCTTGAGCACTTCGATGGTGAGCTGTGCATCGCCAACCGCGGTGTGTGCGAGTTCATCGAGGTGCTCAAGCTGGACGTGGCGTTCCTGTACGACCTGCT
>JBCBTA010000267.1:0-4982 GCA_039818905.1 Planctomycetota bacterium | reverse complement strand
CCGCTGACCGATCTCGCGATCCCGCTGCGCATCGACAACATCGTGCGTCTCGCGCCGCCTGATCTCGGCCGCTCCTTCAGCCGCTCGCGCCCGGTGTCCGATCTGCTGGCCGAAGCGCTTCCCGTCACGCTGCTGATCAACTTCATCGCATTCCCGATCATCTATCTGATCGCCGTGCCATCCGGACTCCTCGCCGCGACGCGGCAGGGTTCGTGGTTCGACATCGGCTCCGGCCTCGTCTTCGTCGCCCTGTGGTCGGTCCCCGTCGTGTGGGCAGGCGTCCTCTGCGTCGGCTATCTGGCCAATGACAGATACCTCGGCTGGTTCCCCGTCGCCGGCATGCATGACAACGCCGCCGAAACGTTTACCTTCCTGCCGTCACACGGACCGGACGGCTGGCACCGCGGCTTCCTCCTCGACACACTCTGGCACCTGTGTCTGCCGGTGCTGTGTCTTGTCTACGGCGGGTTCGCCGTGCTCAGCAAGCAGACGCGGGCCGCGATGCTCGACAACTTCAATCAGGACTACGTGCGCACCGCGAAGGCCAAGGGCGTCTCGGAGAAGAACATCGTCTTCAAGCACGTCTTCCGAAACTCGCTGCTCCCGATCATCACGATGTTCGCGACCATCTTCCCCGCGATGCTCGCTGGTTCCGTCGTCATCGAGAAGATCTTCTCCATCCCCGGCATGGGCAGCCTGCTCATCGAGGCCATCACGCTCCGCGATCGTGAGATCCTGCTCGCCAACGCGCTGCTGATCGGCATCGTCAACCTGCTCGCCCTGCTGCTCGCCGACATCCTCTATGCCATGGCCGACCCGCGCATCAGTTACGACTGAATCATGTCCGACACCCAAGGCACAATTCGAAGCGCACAGCCGGATGCCATCACCGGCATCGAGGCCATGCGCGGTCACGGCGTCCGACCCGCAAAGGGATTCTGGGCGGAGGCGTGGCTGCAGGTCATCAAGCGCCCCGCCGCGGTCGCGGGCCTGTCGTGGGTCGCGATCGTCGCTTTCCTCGCTGTCTTTGCACCACTGATCGCCAGCGGTCAGCCGCTGCTGATGTGGGAGCTTGACGACGCCGGCAACCGCACGTCGATGTCGTCCCCCCTGCTGCTCTCGCTCAGCTCCGCCGACTGGCTGCTGATCATCTTCACGCTTCTCGGCCTCGCAGTCGTTGCGGCTCCAAGCAAGATCAAGCGCAGCACGAGGCTCTGGTGGGGCATCGGCGCCGGTGTGCAGGCGACGGTCATGCTCGTCACCTCGAAGGCCATCGACGCAGCCGCAGCTGCCCGCGATGCATCGACGTGGCTTCGCGAGCTGCGTCTCGGTGTCAACAACAGTCTCACCGACACACTGGGTATCGAGTTCGTCTGGCTGCTTGCCGTCGTCGTCTGTGGCGTCGTCTCACTCGCATGGCTACTGATCCCGACGACACGCGGACTCACCGGACGAGCCATCATCTCCGGCTTCACCGGCATCGTGACATGCCTCGTCATCGGGCTGTCCCTCAACAACGCCCCACCAACGTTCGAGTACGCCGAGCGCGAGCGCAATGGCGAGATCGAGGCCATCTTCACGGTCGTGCCATGGTCGCCCTCGGAACGACTCGGCGATCGCAACACGCGCAACCTCGCCCCCGGAACGACGTCCGGTCAGGCCCTCGCCCGCAGCGTCACCGTTGCAGCCCCCGTCACCGGCCCCATCGGAGAGCAGGGACTGACCGACGTGCGCACCGCCCTGCAGAACCTTCCCCTACCGGAAGAGGCACTGGCTCACCTCGTTGCGACCTTTGATGCCTCCGCCGTCAGCAGTCCGGCGACGACCAAGAACGAAGTCGGCACATTCGTGGAGGATGAGCTGCAGCGCATCGGACGCACCTACATGGTGGGCACCGACTCGCTCGGACAGGATGTCCTCAGTCAACTGCTGCATGCATCACGCCTGTCGGTGTCGATCGGGCTGGTGTCGTCGGGCATCGCCGTCGTCATCGGCGTCACGCTCGGCGCCCTGATGGGCTACTTCGGCGGCAAGGTCGATCTGGTGCTCTTCCGCGTCGTTGAGATCTTCATGGCGATCCCAGTGCTGTTCCTGCTGATCGTCGCCGCCGGCGTCCTGCCGCGGAATACATACGTGATGATGGCGATACTCGGCTGTTTCACGTGGCATCCCGCTGCGCGCTTTACGCGGGCCGAGTTCTACCGGCTGCGCAATCAGGACTTCGTGCAGTCGGCCCGAGCAGTCGGCCTGCCGCTGCACTCGATCCTGTTCAAGCACATGCTGCCCAACGGCGTCACGCCCGTCCTCGTCGATGCATCCTTCCGCATCGCGCTGGCGATCCTCTTCGAGACCATCATCAGCTATCTGGGACTCGGTCCGGAGGATCAGCCCTCATGGGGACGCCTGCTCGCCGACGCAACGGGTGAGACCGGCGAGTTCCTGTGGTGGCTGGCGATCTTCCCCGGCTTTGCCATCTTCCTGACCGTCCTTGCGTACAACCTCATCGGCGAAGCCCTGCGCGACGCCATCGACCCGAAGCTCAAGAAGGCACGCGTCTGACGCCATGACCGCAGCACCGACGACCACAGCGCCGAAGCACGCCGATTCCGGCATCGATGAGACCACGCCGATCCTCCGCGTCGATGACCTCGCCGTCAGTTTCGACAACGGCAAGGGACCGCGCATCCAGGCTGTCGATGGCGTGCGCATGAGCGTCTACCCGCGCCAGACTCTCGCCGTCGTCGGCGAGTCAGGCTGCGGCAAGTCCGTCACCGCCATGAGTTCCCTCCGCCTTGTCCCCATGCCGCCGGGGCGCATCGATCGCGGACGCATGCTCTTCCGCCGCGGCAACGCCGAGGTCGATCTCATCGGTATCTCCGATCGTGAGATGCGCGAGGTTCGGGGCGCCGAGATCGCCATGATCTTCCAGGAGCCGATGACATCGCTGAACCCGGTGTACACCGTCGGCGATCAGATCCTCGAAGCGATCATGCTGCACCAGAACGTCACGCCCGCGCAGGCCGTCGAGATCGCCGTCGGCGCGATGGATGATGTCGGCATTCCCGAGCCGCGCGAGCGCCTGCGGGCGTATCCGCACCAGTTCTCCGGGGGCATGCGCCAGCGGGTCATGATCGCAATGGCCCTGGCGTGCCAGCCGACGCTGCTGCTCGCCGATGAACCGACGACCGCGCTGGACGTGACGATCCAGGCCCAGATCCTCGAACTGCTCAACGAACTGCAGAACACCAAGCAGATGGCCATCATGCTCATCACCCACGATCTCGGCGTCGTCGCCGAGAACGCTGATGTGGTGTGCGTCATGTACGCCGGACGCGTCGTCGAGTACGCCAACGTCTTCGAGCTGTTCACCAACCCGCTGCATCCCTACACCCGCGGCCTCTTCGCCTCGATCCCCAAGATGCATGAGAAACGACATCGTCTGATGACCATCGGACAGGTCGTCGATGACGAGGACCAGTTCCGCAAGCTCCCCGGTGGCGAGGAGGGCGTGCGCCCCTGGTGGCCTTGGCACAAGCCGCCGAAGGATCTGAAGCCCAAGCCCGGGCCCGCCGGCGACTACTACCTGCAGGAAGTGAAGCCGGAGCACTGGGTCGGCGTGTGGCGCACCGAGGCCGTCTCCGACCACGAATCGCGTGCGCCGGACCTGCAATACCGCGTGCAGGACGACGAGACGCGCAGCCGCCGCGCTCCCAAGCCCGACTAAGGCGGTACGCTGCACCCATGCAGGTGCTGATGCTCGCAGATCGCTCCTTCGCCAGGCGTGAGCAGCCGATGCTCCGACGGCTGCAGGTCGGCCTGATGGACGAGGGTGTTCGCGTCGTCCACGCGGTTCCCGAGGTGATCGCCGATCTCGAGACCGACAGCCTCACCACCAGCCTGACGTACGCCGACAGAGGCCCGTGGTACGCAGCCCGAGCCCGCACGCGCCGGCTCATCCGACAGATCGAAGAGCTCGACCCGCCCCTGACGCACAACAACCACGGTGGCGCCCTCGACGTCGTCCATGCGTGGGGCGACGGGTGCTGGGCCACCGCCGTCGATGTCGCAGATGCGACCGGGGCGGGCATCGCGCTGGATCTATGGAGCGCCGCATCCGTCTCCCGCATGCGCAGCATCGAGGATCGGGCCCGAGCCGGATCCCCCGACGCGATCCGCGGCGTGTGGCTCGCACCCAACGCCGCACTCGAACAGCACGCCCGAACGATCGCGCACACATGGCCCATCCGACTGTCGCGATGGGGCGTGCATCCCGGTGAGAAGCCCGCCCGCCGATACGAGTCCAGTGACACGCGTGACCGACCATTGGCGCTGTCGATCATCTCATCAGGCCGCTCCTCGACGCATATGGCGCCGCTGCTGGACGCGCTCGCCGCGCTCATCAACGAGGGCGCCGACCTGATGATCTTCCTCGACGCCGCGGCGGTCGAGAAGCACCACTCCGTCTGGCGTCACGCCGAACGCGCCGGACTGCTGAGCCGGCTCTCGGTCATCCCCGACATGGAGAGTCGGCGCGCACTGCTGCTGGAAACGGACGTGCTGCTCCTGCCCGATGCGCAGGGCGAAGTGCGCTCGGTGATCCTCGACGCCATGGCTGCGGGCATTGTGGTCGTGGCCGGTGCCGATCCCTTCGTCGAGGTCACCGCGACGCCCAACATCGCACTGCTGATCGATCAGCCCGCGGCGGACGCTTGGAAGAGCCAGCTGACGCGCGTGGTCAACGACCACGCCTTCCTCGCGCAGGTAGGGCGTGACGCCCGCGAGCAGGTGCATCGCAACCGGCCAGCCCACCGGCACGTCGAGGCGATCCTCAGCGGCTACCGCCTGCTCACTGAGCAGCAGCCCATCGCGTTCCCGGTCCAATAACGGGGCGGCGGGGGTGACATCAGCGTCAGAATCGCCACAAGCCGGAACGTAAAGCTTGAAATATCATCGATTTGTATCATTCTGTGGATGGAGGCGAT
>JBCBTA010000266.1:0-4956 GCA_039818905.1 Planctomycetota bacterium | reverse complement strand
GTAGCGGGCCAGAATCGCGGACATTGCACCGTCGCTGGTCGGGCTTTGAAGCCCATTTCCCGCCCCCTTTCAGGAGATACCGCCTTGGAGGAATACGAAACGCTGAAGCGACTGATCGCGGAGGCTGAGGAAGACGTGCGGAAGGCCGAGGGTGGCAACAAGGCCGCGGGCACGCGCGTCCGGAAGCAGATGCAGGACATCAAGAACATGGCGCAGGACCTCCGGAAGAAGGTTCTGGAGTTCAGGGACGCCGGTTAGTCATCGCAAAGCGCAGCGTCGCCCGCTGCGGAGTGTGGAATGCCCTCGGAACCGATCTTCGATCTTTCATCGATTGACCTCGATCAGACTATGGCTGACCGGGCCGGGGTCGCGCGCTGCATTCCGCATCGGGGCGACATGCTCCAGATCGACCGCATCATCTGGCATGACGAGCCATTCGATCATGGCGTTGCGGTCAAGCACGTGCGGGAGGACGAGTTCTGGGTTCCCGGGCACATCCCGGGCAACCCGCTCCTCCCCGGAGTGCTCATGCTGGAGGCGGGCGCCCAGCTCGCCAGCTGGCTGTACTACAGCCGATGCGCCGAAGGGTGGTTCGCCGGGTTCACGCGCATCGAGAACTCACGCTTTCGCGGCCATGTCGTTCCCGGCAACGACTTGATGCTGCTGTGCAAGTGCCTGAAGTTCACACCGAAGCGTTTCGTGTGCGACATACAGGGGCTGGTGGACGGCAACATCGTCTTCGACAGCACCATCACGGGCATGGCCTTCCCCAAGCTTGGGACGGTCGAGATTCGACCACTGGACGAAGTTGCCCCGCGCGCCCTGCAGCGTTGAGCCGCAATGGCGCCGGACAACGACGTCTTCGCCGGGTATCGCACGCACACCATCGACATCGCATCACCAGACGACGATCTCGTCACTGTTCCCGCTGCACGCGGCGTTCTGACATTCGAGGACGGTGAAGGCGCAGCAATTCTGGTGGTCGCCGCGGCGGACATGCGCCGGGCCGCCCGTAGCCGCATGACCGCGGCGGCATCGCCCCGCGCGGATCTGCGGGCCATCACGCGTCGCATCGTGACCATCGCGACCGATTCGGTCTTCGAGACGGATCTGTTGTTCCTGACGACGGCTCGGGTGCGTCTGCCTTCGATCTACAAAGCCGCGGCGGAGCGCTGGCGCGGGTGGTTTCTGCACGTCCATCCCGACGAGGAGCATCCGCGGTTCGTCAAGCAATCGACGCAGTCGCTGGAGATGGATGGTGGTGTGCTGCTCGGTCCGGTCTCCGACAAGCATGCCGCGGGCAAGCTCATCGACCGGCTGATCGATGTGTTTGACCTGTGCCGCTACCACTCGGTTCTGGTGCAGGCTCCGTCAGGGACGGCGTGTGCGTACAAGGAGATGGGGCGCTGTCCCGCGGCGTGTGACGGCAGCGAAACACTGGAGTCGTATCGCGGGCGGGTGCGTGAGGCGATCGAATGCTGCCGCGATGGCCCGGAGGTGGTCCGCGACGCATGGCGTAAGCAGATGACGCAGGCAGCGTCACGACTCGAATTCGAGCGCGCGGAGCATCTGCGGCGCAAGATCGACGATGCCGCTGCACTGACCCATCGCTCGCTGCGATGGCTGGGCGTGCTCGACTCCATGCGTCTGCTGTGCGTGACCCGGGGCGGGGCGAAGGACTGGGCCCGCGCCCATCTGGTCATACCCGGACGTGTGCTGGCGCTGGCGGACATTCATCTTGACGCGACGCGCGCTGATCTGGACGCGGTACTTGCACGAGCGATGATCCTGGCGGATGGCGCCCCCGCGTTCGGTGCGGCGCCAGAGCAGTGTGATGTTCTCGGGCTTGTCAGCGCCCACCTGTACGCTTCGGGACGCCACGCCCGTGCGCACGCCTTCGTTCAATTGGCCGATGCGCTCGACATGGCCGATGATCTTGCAATGGCGCTTCGCGGTGTACTGAAGCGCGAGACGGACTCCGGCGATGTGGCCGAGTCCAGCGACCACGCTGTCGGCGAACTGTGAGGGACGACCCCTATGCACCCCTATCCGCTCATCTTCGAACCGATTCTCAAGGAGAAGGTCTGGGGCGGTCGTCGCCTCGAGATGCTCGGCAAGTCGCTGCCAGGCAACACGATGGTTGGAGAGTCCTGGGAACTCGCCGACCTCGGCTCCACCAGCGCCGATGGCGGCGGTGGAGACGCGGCCCACTCCGTCATCGCCAACGGCGAGATGCGAGGCCTGCACATCCACCAGGCCATCGTGGCGCAGGGCGCCAACCTCCTCGGGCACCTCTCGCTCACGGAACGCGGCGGGTTCCCGCTACTGGTCAAGTATCTCGACGCGCGGGAGAACCTGTCGGTCCAGGTGCATCCCAGCCCGACGTACGCCGAGACGCACCCCGGCGCGCACCTCAAGACGGAGTCGTGGTACGTCGTGCACGCCGAGCCCGGCTCGAAGATCTACCACGGGCTGAAGCCGGGGACAGACCCGGCGTCGTTCGCAGCGCATATCGCGGCGGGCAGCGTCGAGGGTGATCTCGTCGCGATCGACGCAGTGGTCGGCGACGTGCACCACCTTCCCAGCGGCACGTGCCATGCGCTTGGCGCCGGCGTGCTGGTCGCCGAGGTGCAGACACCGAGCGACACAACCTTCCGCGTGCACGACTGGGGACGTGAGGGACGGACACTGCATGTCGATCAGGCAATGGCGTGCATCGACTTCACCAGTGCCCGCGAGGCGCAGCCGATCCGATCCGACGGCAGTCCCCACTCGGCGCTGGTCTCGACGCCCCACTATGCCCTGGCGGAGGTTCGCAGCGAGGGCGACGAACAGCGCAGCATCGAGACGCACGAAGACAAGCCGGTTGTCTGGATGGTGATGCAGGGAGGCGGGCGGCTGGAGAGCGAAGACGGAGGATTCGAGCCGGTGCGCTTCGAAACCGGCACGACGATGCTCATCCCTGCGCTGCTGGACGGGGTGCGCTGCGTCTTCGAACGGGCCAGCACCGTGCTGGAAGTCCGCTTCCCCTGATGCGGCTTGTCGGAGGGTCCGTCAGTCGATCGCGTCGTCGTCCTTGCCTCGATTGAGGCGAACATTGATGGCCCCGCCGGCGGTATCGAGCATGACGCCGCGCTGCGGGATGGCGACATGGATTCCCTCATCGCGCAGTGCCTTCTCGAGACGCATGCAGACATCGTGCTGAGCCTTGAGCAGGTCGTCGATGCTCGCGATGTAGATGCGGACATCGAACTTCAGCATGTGCTCGCCGAAGCCACGGAAGACCACGAGATGGGCAGGCTTGCGCAGCACGAACGGGCTGGCGCGAGCGCACGCGTGCAGGACGCGATTGACCGTCTCCGTGTCGGATCCGAATTGCACTCCGATGGGAATGGTGACGCGAAGCGTCGGGTCCGAGAGCGTCCAGTTGATCACGCGATCGGTGATGAAAGACTTGTTGGGAATGATCAGTTCCTTGCGATCCCAGTCGGTCACCGTCGCCGCTCGCATTCGGATCTCGGTGACGGTGCCCGTGACATCGCCGACGGTTACCACATCGCCCACGCGCACCGGGCGCTCGAAGAGGATGATCAGACCACTGACGAAGTTGGCGAAGATCTCCTGCAGGCCGAAGGCCAGACCGAAGGTAAAGGCTGCGGCGAGCCACTGAATCGTTGACCACCCGACGCCAATCGCGGAGAAGGTCAGCGAGATACCAAAGATGAGGATGAAGTAGCGCAGAAGTGTGCGCACCGCGAAGCGGCCGCCGCTGTCCAGCGGCAGTCGGCCAATGACGAGAATCTCCGCCATCGCCGGCAGGTTGCGCGATGCAACAATCGTGATGACAGCGATCACCAGCGCGGAGATGACGTCGGAGATGCGGACGATGTGCGCTTCCGCGCTTGGGGCGCTCGATGTTGAAAGCGTCGTCGGCATGGGCATGCCGGGCGTCAGCGTCGGCGTGCTCGACGAGCTCGCCGAATCTGACTGCTCCGCGGCTGGCGGAGCCGGCGTCGGGGCCGGTGGCGGCTCGTCTCCTTCCTCGATGATGGAGAAAGATGGCCACACCGTGACCCGGTCGAGAATGCGCAGGGCCGGCGCGGTGTCCGCCCACACCGAGTACAGCAGGATGATCCCCAGCACGACGATGCCGCCGCGGATGAGCTGCCTCGTCTGCCGCTGCATGGAGCGCCGCGTCTGCCGTTCGCGGAGGGTGGGCGGACCAGTGCGCTGGGCTGCGGCTCGACGCCTTGATGCTCGCACCAGTCGCTTGAGCAGTGATCCAAAGACCATGACGCAGACGAGCATCGCGACGGAGATCAGCAGCCGCCGGTTCAGAACGTAGGCCGTTAGGGCGTAGCGCGCCAGGGCCAGCGTGATCAGGGTGAGTGGAATGGCGAGCAGGAAGAGGAACCATGCCCACCGTGCGCGCGTGACCCAGCCGAAGGGATGGCGGCGCCGGAGCGACACCATCACCGGCCCGGTCGGGCGCAGCAGCAGGATGATGTAGACGGCGATCGCGATCATGCCCGCGATGAAGAGCAGGCGTCCGCCCGAACTGATGTACGCCGTGTCCTCGAGGCTCCGCATGGAGTGCAGACCCGCGCCCAGCCCCAGGATGACAAGCAGCAGCCACCAGGTATGACGACGGATCGCAGCGCAGGCCTCGTCGGTCCATCGGAAGTGGGCCGGGCCGAGGCCTTGCGGACGAGCGATCTCGATGATGCCGCAGCCGAAGAAGAAGTAGAACACGCCGCGGATGAGACCCATGTGGGTCGCTTCGCCGAACTCCGAGAGCACCTCATCGACGCTCGACGACGATCCGACGAGTTCGGCAAGCACCGCGAGCAGCCAGGCAGGTCAGGTCAGAGAGGCAGCGCAGGGTGCGATCGCGCAAGACTGGATTCAGCCCATGCTCAGACAAATTAAGGTTGGTGTCACTCCGCCGCTAGATCG
>JBCBTA010000265.1:0-5014 GCA_039818905.1 Planctomycetota bacterium | reverse complement strand
TGGGCCTTGTTGCCGTTCTCGTCGGTGTACTCGGCCTCCTGCATTTCCAGCCAGAGGTCGTTGCCCTCACGGGTTCGCTCGCCGACGCCGCAGAACACGGAGTAGCCACCGAACTCACGGGCGACGCGGGCGATCATCTCCTGGATGATGACCGTCTTGCCGACACCGGCACCGCCGAACAGACCGATCTTGCCGCCTCGCACGAAGGGGCACAGCAGGTCGATGACCTTGATGCCCGTGACGAGGATCTCGGTCTTGGGGCTGAGTGAGTCGAACTCGGGCGACGGCTGGTGAATGGCGCGGGACTTGCCTGCGTCGCAGTCACCTCGCTGGTCGATGGGCTCGCCGAGCAGGTTGAACACGCGACCGAGCACCTTCTCACCGACGGGCACGCTGACGGGTGCGCCGAGGTCGGAGCACTTGGTGCCGCGGGTCACGCCGTCGGTGCCGCCGAGGGCGACGCAGCGGACACGTCCGCCACCGAGGTGCTTTGCGACCTCACCGGTGAGCTTGATGTGCCTGCCGCGGACCTCTGTGTCGATCTGCACGGCGTTGTAGATGTCCGGGAGCTGGTCCTCGGGGAACTGAGCATCGAATGTTGAGCCGATCACCTGGGTGATCACGCCTTCGGTGGCCATGTGACCCTCTCTTCCGGATGGTCTGTCTGTGTGCGATCCCGCCCGGATTCGCCTCGAGGCTCCTCCGCCGAACGGGACAAACAGCATAGCCGGGGCAGTTGCGGCGGGCCAGCGTGCGATCGGCCCCAGTCACCCGGGCGTGGGGGTTGCCTGCCTGGAGCCGGGGGGGCAGTATCGCCGCTGGGGTGGAGGGCTGGGCCTTGGCAGAGAGACGGAAGAAGGCGGCGAAAAAGCAGACGAAACGACAGGCGAAGAAGCGACAGGCGAAGAAGCGACCGGCGAAGAAGACGACGGCTCGCAAGGCCGCCCCGGCCCGGCAGCCGTCGAAGGACGTCACACGCGTCAGCCAGTCCGTCGAGGTCGAGAAGACGAGGCAGGGGGATTCGTCAGGACGGCCGCGCATTGGCTTTGCACTCCCGCCTGCCCCGGAGACGCCAGTCCCGATAGATCGAGTGATTGAGACCTTCTCCGACCGCGGTGTGGACGTGGATTGCTTCATCGACCAACTCCTGCCGTATCGCGTGGAGGCATGGCCTCGTCATTACGACGGGTGGGTGGTGGAACTGGGCTTTCTGAACGTCGCCCGTCGGGAAGGTGGCCCAGATGCGGAAGGACTGACGCGTGCGATCGCGACGCTCGTGCAGTTCTCTCCAACGTTGCTTCTCGTGCCCAACGCGCGCCTCCTGAACGCAGCAGCCTCTGAAGTTGGGGTTTCACCAACGATTGGTGAGGATGTAACGAAGCTCTTCGAACGCATTCGGCACCACTTCCGTGGTTCCGAATCTGTGACGCTTATCGATGCCGACGGGTCGAACCACGACTTCGAGCGCATCGTCGAGTGGGCCAAGGACCTGCCGCTCAAGGATCCCGAGCACGCAAGATTGGAGTCGGTTGCCGGCTGGGTGCTCAACGATGCCCCGATCGACGATCCGGAGCAGGACAAGTTCGGCTATCGCGACATCGCCCGGGCGCTGCACGGGATCATCAACGAGCCCGACACCGGCACGCCACTCGTCATGGCGATCAATGCGCCGTGGGGGGCGGGCAAGTCATCGCTGGGCAGACTGGTGTTCAACCTGCTGCGTCCGGAGGATCGGGGTGGGCATCGAGCGCACTGGTTCAACGCATGGATGCACGACGACGCGACGAGTCTTCCCGCGGCGATCGTGGCAGACGTCGCTCGTGCCGCGGATCGGCACCGCCCGATGTGGCGGCGCATGGTGCGGCCACTGCCCGGGGCGTTCCTGAGCCCCGTGGGGATCCTCCGCCGACGCATCGCGTTCTTTGTCCTGATCGTCGCCTCCGGGGCAGCGATCGCAGCGGGCCTCAGCGAAGAGCAGGTGCACTCGCTGGCGGAGAGCGTCGGTCTGTCGAAGGGTGTGCTCGCAGTCCCAGGGACGTACCTCTTCAGCATTCTGAGCATGGGCGCCATCGTGCTGCTGCTGTTCAAGGCGGTGGAGTCGTGCAGCAGCGTGTTTCGCCAGTTTGTGCTCGATCCGTCGAAGGCCGCGGAGCGCGGCCAGATCGCAACCGTTCGAGATCAACTGCATCGACTCATCCGAGAAGCGACGCCGGAGGGACAGCGATTCGTCCTCTTCATCGACGACCTGGAGCGATGCCGACCTCCCAAGGCTGTCGATGTGCTCGAAGCGGTCAATCAACTGGTCGCCGTGCCGGACTCCCCGATGGTCGTCGTGCTGATGGCGGACATGCCGGCCATCGCGGCCCATGTCGAGATCAAGTACGAGACGCTCGCAGCGGTGCATGACCCGGGAGATGGCGCACGCACGGACGATGATCGAGCCCCGGCCGGCTACGGCAAGCTCTATTTGCAGAAGATCATTCAGTTGCAGCATGACCTGCCGCGTGTTGAGCCGACTGCCATACGCGAATACATCAGCGATTTGGCCGGAACGAAGACGCAGACTGATCCGGCAGAGGCGGCTGAGGAAGAACAGAGCGCTATCAGCACGCCGTGGGACGCGCCCCTTCGTTTCACGGAGGGCAGTCTTCCTCTTGGGGCTGTTGTGGTGGGAGGTGTCACGACATCTCTGTTGGCCGACCCACTGATGGGATTTCTTCCCAACTGGTTGATCGTCAAGATCGTGTTCTTTGCGATGATGTTCGTTCTTCTCACGACTGCCATCGCACTCCTGACCATCGTCCCACTGCAGTACCTCTTCAGCAGGGCCCGCGCTCGATATCTGGAGCGGGCTCGGGTTCGCTCACAGGAGTTGTTGCAGGAAGAAAGGGACGCGCGTGGGTTCGCAGCGGCGCTCGATCCGAATCTCGCGTCGCAGTCGGGAGACCGACCAGCGCTCAGTTCGCTCGAGAAGCGGATGCTTCAGGAAGAGCAGCGCCGGCTCGTCACCAGCAGTGACTCCAAGATCGTTCGCGATGCGCTCGCAGCCGCACTGCCGTATGCGCCCGTGCTGCCTCGCAACGCCAAGCGTCTGCTGAACAAGCTGCGTCTGACCCTGCTGTTGACGCAGACGCGAGCATTGCTCGGGCTCGGCGATCAGGGCGACGTCAGCCCCGCGCAGGTGGGCAAGTGGGTTGGTCTTCAGGAGAGCTGGCCGGAACTCGCCGATGCCCTTCGCCGCGACCCGGAGTCGGCGCACGATCTCGAGTCAGCCGCGGCGACCGATCCCAAGCGATTCAACGCGACCATCGAATCTCTTGCGCCGAGTGTGCGTCCAACAGATCTGCTGATTGATCTCTTCAAGAGCGCGCCGCGCATTGCCGAGGCGCTGCCGCGCCTTGTGCGTCTGCCATTGCCCGAGCAATCGAGCGCCTGACGGCGAACTCACGGCTCGGCCGGTTCCGAAGCGTCCTGGTCTTCGGATGTCGCCACATCATCACCCTCGGCGTGCGGTTCGTCTGCCGGTGCTGCGCACTGCTCGCCGAGCTTCGTGAGTTCTTCGATGAGTGCGAGAATCGGTGCCGCCTCCGCGTGGTTCCGGGCAAGGTCGGTAAGCTCCTGGCCCAGCTCGGCGATCCGCTCCAGCGTCGGATCGACGGTGACCGGGATGGATGCCTCCGCGGTCGTGAACCGAGCGGGGTCCACCGTCGCACTGAGGGCGACGCCGATCTCATGGACACGCCCCTCGAGAAGGGAGCAGCGGTGCACCGTGCCGCGCAGGTCGTGGGCGTTGCCCTCGAGATCGCGCAGCAGCACGCGGCAGGTCGTCTGCGGCGCGACGTAGCGACCGTGGAGCAGTCCGATGCCGCCCTCGGAGATGTCGAAGGGAATCGAGACGAAGGCGGACTCGCTCCGATCCGCCCCGATCTCAACGAGCACGCAGCGCGAGTGCTCGGCGAAGAGCCGGCGCGCATGACGGCGGCGGCTTTGGCCCGCAGCGACTGTTCGGTCCGACCGAGCCGACAACAGCTCGCGTTCCAGATCGGACGACAGGCGAAGCACATCACGAACTCGGTCCTGAGCGTTCATGGCAAGACCTCCCGGATACAGGGAACTTCGGCCTTCGTGCATCGAGACACGAGGGAAACCACCCATATGCCAACCCGGGCGCAGCCATGAATTCACCCACCCTGGGGAGTCACCCCTGCCTGCGAACTCGTCAGGGCGGATGTGTGCACCGCGAAGCTATGCTTGGCCCGGTGTCTGGGACACGTCACGATCACGCTGGCCGTGTGAGCGCTGGAACTCCGGGAAAAGGACAGGGAAATGAAGATCGGTGTGCCTCGCGAGGTGAAGAAGGATGAGTACCGGGTGGGGCTTCGTCCCGTCGGCGCCGAGGTGCTCGCGTCGCGCGGGCACGACGTGCTCATCGAGTCGGGCGCGGGTCTCGGATCGGGCCTGCCTGATGATGAGTACATCGCTGCCGGTGCGCGCATCGTGCCCGATGCCGACGGGCTCTGGGGCGAGGCGGACATGGTCGTCAAGGTCAAGGAGCCGCAGCCGCAGGAGTATCCGCGGATGCGTCCAGGGCAGGTGGTCTTCACCTACTTCCACTTCGCCGCCGACAAGGAGCTCACGCTTGCATGCCTGGAGCGAGAGATCATCGCGATTGCATACGAGACGCTGGAGCAGCCGGGTTGGCTCGGGAAGCCGACGCTGCCGCTGCTTACGCCGATGAGCGAGATCGCAGGGCGGATGGCGACGCAGGAGGGCGCGAAGTACCTCGAGCGGCCGCAGGGTGGTCGGGGCGTGCTGCTCGGTGGCGTGCCGGGCGTCGAGACGGGCAATGTGCTGATCCTCGGTGGCGGCACGGTCGGGGCCAACGCCGCGGGCATTGCCTTCGGCATGGGCGCACATGTGGTCGTGCTGGATGTGTTCTGCGCTGGCTGAGCCGCTCTGGCGGAGCCGTGCTGATCGGCATGGGGGTCATGACCGCAACGTTAAAGAGAGCTGC
>JBCBTA010000264.1:0-5028 GCA_039818905.1 Planctomycetota bacterium | reverse complement strand
CTGAGCCGGGCCGCTACTGTCGAACAATCGCGCATACACATCTGCAAGAGGCAGCGGGCGTGGCAGGCCACGCTGCACCAGATCAGAGCCTTCGGCAAGAAGTAGCGTTTCTGGGTCGATCGGCGTCGACCGACATCCGCTTGAGCACCCCTCTTCGCAACCGTCACATCCACAGCCGTCTGCTGCGAAGTCGCCTTCAGCTCCGTCGCTTGAGCATGACGAGCCGCAGCAGTACTGCTGCCCGACCTCTACGGTGGTTGTCCCGTTCGGGCAGATGCACACGAACCGAGGAGCGGCCACCGTGCTGAATACAAACCAGACGGCGAGCAGTGTGGAAATGGACGATCGGACGCTCACGGGCGGAATTGGCTCCTGGCTTGGACTACATCATCCTGACCTTCGCTTGACTATTACACCTAATCGTGTAATAGTCAAACTGGTATCGGTCAAGAATGACCTGAGCCTGCGGAGTCGTCATGGAAACCTGTATCCCAAAGCCGTCATTGCAGGCCCGGCCATTAGTGGGGGAGGAGGCAGCCGAACGGCTGGGAACGCTCTTTAAGTGTCTTTCCCACCCGACGCGTTTACGGCTTCTGCACGCCCTAATCCGGGCTGGTAAAATGAGAGTGACAGACCTCGCAAACGAGACGGAGATGTCCACCCAGGCGATTTCCAATCAGCTGCAGAGACTTGCCGAGCTTGGCATCGTCCATGGCACTCGAAATGGCCTAAACGTTTCCTACCGGGTCGTGGATCCGTGCGTACCGGTTCTCATCGAGCGGGGTTGGTGCCATATCGAGGAGTATGACGCCGCCGCAGCTGCTGCATCCGCGTAGATCTTCCCGGCACCGGAGGAACTTGGTCGATTTCAGATCGCATGCACTACGAGCATCATTGCGGCCATCACAGCCATGGTCAGATCCTCGACGAGCGTCACCTTCGTCATCGGCAGGTTCAACGCGGTGCCGAGGCACGCACACCGAATCGCTCTCTTGTCGGGGAGCGCTTTGAGCACGCCGACAGCGCCGATGAGCATCACGACAAGCGTGACCCCATTTACAACGAGCGGCGCCAGAGCCAGCAGGTACGCCACCCCGAGGCCGAGCTCCAAGAACGGATACACCCAGGCCCATGCGGGAAACGCCCTCGCCGGCAGGTCGTAGCTCCGGTACGCATCGACGAATCCTCTCAGGTCGAGCAGCTTGAAGAACGAGAAGACTAGGAAGAAACCGGCCATGAAGTGCCGCATCATGGGCTCGAGCAGCCACTGTCCGCTAGCGAGCGCAATCAACGCCGTCGTTCCGGCGATGAAGCCCACGATCAGAAACAACGGATAGAGGCTCTTGGGCGGAGCATCGCCCTCATCCGTCGCCGCATCAGTACTGGCTTTGTCAGCAATGGCACCGCTCGGCGACACACGGTACTTGCCACCGACGGATGCGGCTTCTTCAAGCAAACCGCTATCGACCGGCTGGTCGAGCGCCACCACGGCCCGCCCTGACACGTGCGAGACTTCGGCCGAACGTACGCCCGGCACGCCCTCAAGCGACGAGGCGACCTTCGCCGCACAGCCGCCGCAAGTCATACCCTGAACAGACAGCGTCGCTTCCACCCGTCACCTCGCGTTCTTGTACATGAGCTCGATGAGCTCGTCGTATGCGTCCTCGGCCCGCTTGCCGCCGGACTGCACCGCGTCCGAAACACAGTGCTTGAGGTGCCCGCGGAGCAGTTCCTTGCCAACCGACCGGAGCGCCGAGTGCACGGCAGCGATCTGCGTCAACACATCGACGCAGTACCGCTCCTCCTCGACCATCCGCGCCAGACCACGGACCTGTCCCTCGATGCGCTGCAGCCGCTTGAGATTGGCTTCCTTCGCGGCGCTCGTTCCGTTGACTGCCTTTGTACCCATACCCCCTAAGGGTATCATTGAAATGACGGAGTGTCAACCCGATTCCCACAAGCAGCACGAGTAGGGGGCTCTTGTGCCGTCTCAAACCTCGACGGAAGCGAGCGCCTCGGGCGGAAGATCGGCGGTGTTGTCCGACCGCCGCCAGCACTGCTCCACCGCATCCCAGGTATGGGTCGTCACGACATCGCGAGAGCGCTGTGACACCGGATCCTCCGGGTTGAGGTAGCGAGCCAAGTTGAACTGCAGCGACACCCGGCAGCCATCGTCGAAGCCCGAGGCGACCACTCTGGCATATTCGGCGTGGCCCGAGGGGCTCTCGAAGTCAATCAAGTCTCCGCGTGTCTCAGCCTTGAACGCCTCGGGCAGCGATTGCGCGAGCTCCGTTCCACGGGCCGAAAGGCGGTACGCGTAGAACGGGTCCAGGGCGACGCGCCCGTCGGCCCGCTCCCACACCAACGTGAAGGCGTTCGGCAGCCCGATACGGCCCAGCTGGTACTCCTCTTTCACAACTACGCCCAGATCGAGCAGCACGTCGAGTTCGGAGCGCCCGACCGTGCGATCCACCGCCGACCAATCGTTGATAAACAGCACACCGACACGCGACGCGAGGCGGGCGAATCGCGCCAGATTATCCGCGTCAGCGCGGTCCATTAGGCGAAGCGTGTCCAGTGCTCGAAGCGATACAGCGCGTTTGCTCGCATCGAGGTTGTTCGCGAGCACTCGGGCCCAAACCGCCTGGACGAGCTCGTCCGAGACGTTCTCGATGCACGCGAACCACTCGAAGAACCAGTCCTGGTCCACCTCGCGCCGCTCCTGAGGCTCTCCATCCATAGCAATCTCGACGGCCAGCCGCAGGCACTCCTCGACGTTCAGCTGCTTCCGGAGCTTGACCGCCGACTCACGCTCGGTCATCCGACGCGCCAGGTCCGACGCGTCAGCATCGCTCAGCACCGTCGCGAATTTGTCCACGAGGGAGCCCACGAGCGAATCGGAGATCGCCGCTTTCTCCGCTCGACGCTCGACCGCGCTCTTCGCGGCGTGCGTGAGCGTGGGCGACATCAGGTCGGTGACGGCTTTGATCGTGGCGGGATCCATTGGCGTTCATCCTTTTTCGCGACTGTGGCGGGCGCACCGCATTGTCCTGCACGACCGGTCCAAGATCCATCGCCGCGAGGAGCCCGAGTTGTCATCACCCGACATGAAGCGCCAGGTCCCGACAGCGTTTTCGTCAGGTTCTCCACGGCAGTCAGCACCCTTGAGATACCCGCAATCGGTCAAAAACTGGAGCCCCCCTACCGCCTTTGACGATGCATCATAAAGGACGTTATGATGCATTCAAAGACCCGGTAGGGGGCTTCTGAGGGCCGCAGGGCCGATTGGTCGATCCCGATGACTCCGGAGTGGGAATCCGACCGAGGAGGCCACTGTGAGCGACGACACTGGCTCTGACGAGCTGCAAGAGATCATCCAGGTTCCCGGCCGAACCGAGCTTACGCTCGCTTCCGACGTCGTCCTGCCGGCGCTCTTCGCAAACGCCGGTGAGCGGGCCTCCAGGCGGGTCATCGAGTTCTTCACAGCACAGATCCGCAACAAGAACACCAGAACGGCCTACGCCCACGCCGTCGCCCGATTCGCCTCCTGGTGCGAGGACCGCGGCATCGACCTCGAGCGGATCGAGCCCATCATGGTCGCCGCGTACGTCGAGGAGCTCGGAGAGTCCTACTCAGTCCCTACCACCAAGCAGCATCTGGCCGCGATCCGCATGCTCTTCGACTGGCTCGTCACCGGCCACATCATGGAGCAAAACCCCGCAGCCGCCGTGCGCGGCCCGAAACACTCGACCAGACGCGGCAAGACCCCTGTTCTGACCGCCGACCAAGCACGGCAGCTGCTCGATTCGATCCCGCTCACCAAAAAGGACGGGACACCGGATGTCGCCGGCCTCCGCGACCGCGCCCTCATCGGCATCATGGTCTACAGCTTCGGCCGAGTATCCGCGGTGTGCGGCATGCAGGTCGGTGACTACTACCAGGACGGCAAGCGCTGGTGGTTCCGCCTGTCAGAGAAAGGCGGCAAGCAGCATCAGATCCCCGCGCACCACAATGCCGAGGCATACCTAGACGCGTACCTCGAGTCTGTTGGCATAGAGGACCTGCAGCGATCACCGTTGTTCCGCACTGTCGACCGACGAGGCACGATCACCGAGCGTCAGATGACCAGAAACGACGTGTTCCGCATGATCAAACGTCGCGCCAGGGCCGCCGGGCTCCCTGAGTCGACCTGCTGCCACACGTTCCGCGCAACCGGCATCACCACATATCTTGACAACGGAGGCACGATCGAAAACGCCCAGAACATCGCCGGGCACGCTTCGATCAAGACCACGAAGCTCTACGACCGGACCAGCGACGATGTGACACTCGACGAGATCGAGCGTATCGCGATCTAGCCCACAGCTCCTATGCTCAGCGGATGGTTGTTTAGATAACGCACGTGTCTAATTTCTTGTGATTGAATACGCGTGACGGGCTTTCGGAGAGCGCTCCCCGATCATTTGCACCACCACGACCAGCATGTTCATGGCCACGTCACTCACAAGCCGCCCTGGCCCGATATCCGTTCCTGGGTTGTGTTTATGGCCCGCACCCATCGGCGCTTAGTCGAAAGACAACGACCCGCTTGCCCGGGTGCCGTCTGCCGCCTCGATTTCAATCCAGAGCGATGCATTACTGATTTCGCTGGGTGCTTCGGCGTGGCCGTGGAAGTGGTCGCCATGGCCATCGGCTTTGGATTTGAGAGCGCCTGTGCCGGCCTCGTCGCCGATCCAGAGCCGAATCGCAACCGGAGCCGGCCCACTATTGTGTTCGAGGTCAACATGAATCTCGGCGCCGGGCTCTACATCGCCCGAGATCGAGACTTCGAGCGCGGTACCCATGACATTGATAGTGCCGAGTGAACGCTCTTCACCGTGATCGTGCCCGTCGTGCTCCTGGTCGTGATCGTCGTGTTCACCAGGGCCGTGATCGTGACCTTCGTGGCTCTCTCCGGGTTGCAGCGAGTCGTCATCGCCCAATGCGTCATCCCATTCTGCCGACGACGGGCATGACCACGCCGGAGAG
>JBCBTA010000263.1:0-5043 GCA_039818905.1 Planctomycetota bacterium | reverse complement strand
CGGATCAGCTCATCTACCTGGCCGTATTCCGCAAACGCAGCCTGCGCGGTGTGCAACTGTTCGAGGCCCTGTTCCTCGAGCCCGAGCATCAGCAGCGCGAGGGCGAGATCCGCCCGCGTCTGATTCAGCTCATCCCACGGCTCGACCTGCCCGAGGCGCACGGCCGCATCGAGGAGCTGCGCGCCCTCCTGGTAGCGACCGAGCCCGATCTGCAGGGTGCCGAAGGTGCCACGAGCCTTCGCCGCGATCACGGTGTCGTCTCTGCCGGCGAGGTCCATCAGGATGACGGTCGCCGCGTCGGCCTGATCGAGCTGCATCAGGGCCTTGGCCTGAAGATGCCGCAGCGTGCCGACAGCGCGTGCATCCTGCACCAGCGCCTCTGAGCGTTTGAGCGCGATGAGGGCGCTTTCCCCCTCGGCTCGCTCCAGTCGCCACTGCCCGATGAGGGCCCAGACGGCTGACTCGGCCGACGCGGACGTCTCTTCCGTCACACTCGCCGCGATCGGTGTCGGCAGCGCCGTTCCAAGGAAACCCGGCCACGGCGTGGTTCCCGGGCGCACCTCGATGGCATGCTCCCACAGGACGGGATCACGCACGGGATGCTGGCGCGTCGCGAGATCTGCCGCGAGCCGAAGTGCTTCCAGCCAGACTGCGATGGCTTCCTCACGCTGTCCCGCACGGCGGCGTGACTCGCTTTCGAGCAGCGCCAGCTTGGCATTGAAATACGTACTGTGATCCGCCGCCGCGGCACGAGCACGAGCGAACGCCTCCGCTGCGGCTGCGTGGTCATTGAGCAGGAAGAACCCCGTGCCGCGCAGGCGCCATGCCTCGGCCCGCAGCAGCGGTGGATCGCTCTCGACGACGGTGGTCTCCATTCGGATGTTCGCCGCTCCCGCGAAGTCGCCTGAGCGTGACATGTTCAGGAACTTGATGCGCTGCTCATCAAATGCATCGAAACGGCTCGGAGCATCGTTGCGCACGGCGAGCACGCTGTCCCATGCCTGCACCGTGTCGGCATCCTGCGGCATGCACTGGATGTCGTGCAGCCGTGAGATGAATCGCACGGCGGGATCGCTGCCACACCCGTCGTTGCAGGAGCGCAGCAGCTCGAGCGTCACGTCGGGATAGCCGCGAACGAGCGTCGCAGCTGTACGAAGCCGCTGCTGGCTGGTGAGGACGCGGACGCGCTCCCGCAGCGCGCCGGGCGACAGCGCAATGCGACCGACATCGCCGAGCAGCTCGGCATCACCGCCTGCTCCGAGCTGTTCGACCACCATGCCGCGAGGGCGCTCATACGACTCGCGCTCGGGACCGGAAGACGAACACCCGACTGCCACGGCGGCGCAGAGCACCGCCAACCGTCCGATGATGCGGCTCACGGTGACTGCAGCTCCTCATCCACGATCGGATTGGTGTCATCGTCCGACGGCGGACCGGGCTCGGTGTCATGCCAATCGAAGATGCCCGGCTTGAAGTTCTGCGGCGTGATGACCTGCTCGGGGTCGTACAGCCCCAGCGTGCCCTCGCCATCCGGCGCAAGCGGGTGGATGCTGAGTTCCTCGAGCAGACGACGGCTGATGCCCTCGGACTCGGCCGGCGTGTGCAGCACGTAGGGTCGGATGATTACGACCACTTCGCGGCGCAGCGTCTCTTCGTTCTGTCGGCTGAAGAAGAAGTCGAGGATCGGGATCTGGCCCAGAATCGGCACGAACGTCTCGACGTTCACCAGACGTTCCTCGATGAGGCCGCCGAAGGCGACGGCGGTGCCGTCACGCCCGACCACGGTACCGCTGACCGTCTGGCGACGAACGATGTCAACGAACTGCTCGAGAATCTCGCCGTCGGAGTTGATGACGGGGATCTTCGCGCCGTCCTCCTCGATCTCCGACTGCTGCTGCAGCACGCGGAGCATGACGGTGCGGTCTGAGTTGATCGTCGGCGTGATCAGCAGCGTGTTGCCGACGTTTTCTTCTCGCGTGACCGGCGTCGGCTGGGTCACGGCATCGGTCGTGACGCTGATGAAGCGCGTCGGCTCACTGAAGCCCACGACGATGGGGACCGTGCGACCGATGAAGAGACGGCTGACCTCGTTGTTTGCGGTCAGCAGCAACGGTGCGCCGAGTGTGGTGATGCGGTTCTCGTCCTGCATCACCTGGAGGCGAGCGGAGAAATTGCCGCCGACGATCTGGGCGATGGCGCTGTCGGCATTGAAGCCGCTTCCGCCGAAGGGCTCACTCGGGCGGTTCGGGTTGTCGATCGAACCCGTGGTGAAGCCGCCGGAGAAGTCGCCGAACTGGAAATCGTAGTCAAAGACCGACTCGAACCCGTCGCCGAGGGTAATCGCGAGAATCTTGACTTCGAGCAGCACGAGCGGCGTCGGGACGTCGAGCTTGCGCACCAGGGCACGGATCTGATCGAGCGTCTCGGTGTCGCTGGTACGAACGACGAGCTTGTTGTGTCGCCGGATAACGGAGACGAAGATCGTCGCCTGCTTGCGCCGAAGCACCTCGGCGAGCGCCTCGGCCTCGGAGGGCTGCTCCGTGGTGAGGGCTTCCTCGATGGCCTGAATCTCCTCGGCGGTCAGTTCCTCGATGCGCTCGCGCGGCTGGGAACGCTCACGAAGGGTCTGGGCCCGGTCGCGACGAAGTGAATCGTTGCGACTGCGGCTGTCACGCAGCAGGTCCCGCGAGTCGAAGCCCGCGGCGGACGACTCCTGGGCCCGGCTGTCGAGCAGGTCGAATCGTTCGAAACGGTCCTCGAGCTCGTCGGTGAACTCCTGATCGTCGATGCCGAGGCTGAGCTGCACGCGATCACCGAAGAGATCACGGATGGCGACACCGACATCGATGGCGTTCGGATACAGCAGCGTGAAGACCTCGGTGGTCTCCTGCCGGAACGACAGCAGGTCACGCTGGTACTCGTCGATCGTGTAGATGCTGACGATCCCGGTGTCCTGATCGGCACGGAACCACAGGTCGTGCGCCTTGGAGAGTGCCTCCAGCGCCGCACCTGCGGTGACATCGCGCAGATAGAGATTGATCGGGACGTCCGCCGCGCCCGCCGACGCGACGATCTTCATGTCGGTCTGCTGGGAGAGCAGGCGGACGGCATCCCCGAGGGGCACCCCGCGAAACTCCACCAGTGAAACCTCCCGATCCGCTGGCGCCGCCTGCGCCCACGCGACGCTGGACATCGCCAGGGCTGCAACGAGCCCCAGCAGTCGCGCGCCGGTCCGCCTTCTGTTCCGTGCTGTCGTGTTCATGATTTCGCCCATTCCGTCGAGGCGCCCACCGCCTGCATCATTGCTCACTGAAGAATCAGCTTTCGCTCTCCCTCACTCATCTCCAAACGAACCTCCGTCATGGTCAGCTTTGCCACCGTGATCGACGCCGACTGCTTGTCCGTGTTGATGGACAGCTCCGTTCCCTCGTGCACAAGCACGAGGGTCTCGTCGATCTCCAGCAGCGCAGCGGCGGGACGGCCTTCCGTCACCACGCGGGCACGCAGCCGGATCTCCGGCAGCGGCGGTGGAGGCGGTGCGACCACCTGCCCGTTCTGCGTCTGACCAAGCGCACGCAGCAACTCATCCGGCGGCTGTGTCGGATCAGCCACGTTGGAGCGGGCCGCCCCCTCCCGAGTAGGCGGCGCCGCCTCCCGACGCGGCTGTGTGCTGCGATCTCCGTCCTGCGCGAAGGACCCACCAGCGCACAGTGCCAGAAGCACCGCTGCGCCGCCCAACGCGCCCACTCGTCCCGTCACGATCCGGTTCATCAACCGCCTCCCGCCGCGGCGAACAACGCCATGAAGAATGCGATGTAGACGAATCCAACGATTCCGCCCACGACAATGATCACCAGCGGTTCGATGATGGCACTGAACCGCTTGATGGTGTTCTGCAACTGAAGCTCATGAAAGTCCGCGATCTCGTTGAGAAGATCGTCCAGCGTGCCGGACGCCTCTCCCACCGCCACCATGCGGGGCAGCATCGGCATGTAGGCATGGCCTTCACCGAGCGGCCCGCTCAGCGATGCGCCCTGCATCACGCTCTCCCGTGCCGCGGCGACGCGCTGTGAGAAGAACCGGTTGCCGTGCAGGCTCTCGACGGTCCGAAGCGCCTCCAGCACGGTCACGCCACTCTGCAGCAGTACGCCGAAGTTGCGGGCAAACGTTGCTGTTCCCGCTAGTCGAAGCACGCCGCCGACGAGTGGGATGCGCAGGACCGCGCGATCCATGAACAGACGTCCGGGCGGCCAGAGATAGATCGCGATCATGGCGCAGATCGTGAAGACCACGCCGACACTGATGGAAATGCCGTACTCCCGGACAAACCCGGAGAGATCCACAAGCACCTGCGTCATCGGCGGCAAGCCGCGTCCCAGGCGAGACAGGAATGTCTCCAGCTTCGGGATGACGCCGACGACCATCGCCGCGGTCACGGCGATGGCAAGCACGACCACGATGACCGGGTACAGCATCGCGGTCGTCAAGCTCGACTTGAGCTGACGACGTGCCGCAAGCGTGTCGGCGGCTCGGTTCAGCACCTCTTCGAGCATGCCGGTCTGCTCACCGACGCGTACCAGTTGGATAACCATGCGCGGGAAGCAGCCGTGCTCCGACATCGCATCGGCAAGCCCGGCGCCCTCCTGGATCTTCTCAGCGACGTCGCGCCACGTCCGGGCCATGGTGCGGTTGCGAGCCTGATCCGCGACGGTTTCGATTGCCGTGAGGAGCGTCAGGCCACTGCGAACCATGACGGCGAGCTGTTGCAGCGAGAGCTCGACGTCCATCGAACTCGCCGGCAGCCATGCACGCGGCGCAACGCGTGACAGAGCCCCCACACCATCTCCGCCACCCTTGGTCTGGCGCACATCGAGCACCACCCATCCGCGGCCGCGGAGCGTGTTGATCAGCAGAGCCACCGACGGCGACTCAAGCGTGCCGCGCTGCGCGGCTCCCGAACTGTCTCGCGCCACATAGGCGTAGCTCGGCATTCACCCACTCCCACAACCCGGGCACACTCACCAGGCCGAGACGGCCCCAAGG
>JBCBTA010000262.1:0-5068 GCA_039818905.1 Planctomycetota bacterium | reverse complement strand
CGTCGCAGGGGTCGGGCTGCTGGGGTATCAGGCGGTGCGGGGTGATGTCGCTGCGACGAGACCGACCAGAACGATGGACCCGGCGAGGCGAACGGGAGCGGTCAGCAACTTCGATGCGGTCATGCGGCGTCCTTCGTCAACGATCGCGCGGCGGTTCGATCCACTGCATGTTCATCGACCGCCTCGCTGCCCGACATTGACTCGTCGCTCCACCGGTCGTGCGGCCGAGAATGACAGCGCGGGCGCGCCATCTGCATGACGCACCCGCGTGCGATCGGGTGATTCGAATGGTGTGACCGTCGAGAGTCCACCCCGCTTGCCCTGGGGCCGGCTCGGCCTCGATCAGTCGTAGCGGCGAAGGACGCCGATGACGACGCCCTGAATCTTGCAGTCCTTCACGCGGATCGGCTCGAAGGCCGGGTTGGCCGGCTGCAAGCGGATGTGATCCGTCTCACGGAAGAAGGTCTTGAGGGTGGTCTCGCCGTTGGGCAGCAACGCGACAACGCGCTCACCGTTCCGGGCCGTCTCACGCCGCTCGATGATGACGTAGTCGCCGTTGAGAATGCCCTCATCCCGCATCGAGTCGCCGTCCACGCACAGCGCGAAGGTGGCGTTGGCCTGGCCGACACGCGGGCCGAAGAGATCGGTCAGATCCACCGAGTCGTCATCCTCGTACTTCTCGATCGGATAGCCCGCGGCGATCTTGCCGACCAGCGGGAAGCGCAGCGGCTGCTCCTCGTCGGGAAGAGCGACACCATCAGCGATGGACAAAGAGCGTGCCTTGTTCGCTTCTCGCACCAAGGCGCCCTTCTTGATGAGTGCCTCCACGTGCTCGAAGACGGTGACCTTGGAGACGCCGAGCTGGTCGGCGAGCTCCTGCATGGTCGGGGAATAGCCATGGCGAACCCGGCTGTCCCGAATGAGCTGCAGAATCCTGAGCTGCTTGGGTGTGAGATTCATGATCTCCGTTCTCCATCTGTGCAGTCTCGAATGACTGCTCCCTCCGCCATGCTCCGGCCGTCCGCCGCGACAGACCCGACGCGAGCACACTCCATTGCCCCCGCGCCCCGGTCAGCACGCGGCACTGTTCCGTCAGCAGCCGGTCCGCCGCGAGCAACATGCCCAGTCCGGCGACGCCCGACGAAAGATCTACGCTGTCAATCCCCGACGCCGACGCTTCCGCCGACACCTCGGAGCCGCGCACGAACTCGTCACGCCCTCGACGCTTCGCCCTGCCACCCGACGCGCGACCGGAGAGGTACGAGCCTCCCCCGTCGCCGTCCGTGCCCGTGCCCGCGTCGCCCGAACGACGGAGACGACCGGACGACTCAGCCACGATATCGACCGTGAAGTCACCTCCAGGGCCCAAGCGAAGGAGCGGCTCGACGAATGCTGGCATGGTCAACGCTTTCTCTCTGCCGCCGGATTCCGCCGTGCACTCCGCATCAGGCTTCACTCCGGCTTTTCGTGCGCTTATCCACACCGTCGCTCCGCGACGAATCCTGCTGCGAGACGCACCCGGTGATTCCCGGACTCATCTCGCTGTTTGGTATACGGTACCCGACCATCGTCCGCACGGCAAGAGGAACTTTGAAGAATTGATCGGAGCACGTTCGGGGGTCGCTCAGACCCCTGTCAGGCTCATTTCCGCCCGCCGCCCGGCCCCCGACGCTCCAGCCGGCTGCCGTCCCACCGGACCCGGCCTGACAGCTCCAGCATCGTGATCTCCGCCCGCAGCACATGGGGCTGCAAGCCCGTCTGCCGATGCAGCTCTTCCATGGTCAGCCCGCCCCCGCTGATCGCCTCCAGCACCACTCGCTGCGCGTCCGACACGGACGACGCTGTCGTGGCAACGGCAGTCTCGGGCAACGGAGCTTGTGGATCCGCGTAGAGGGTGGCGTGCGTTCCGAGATGCACATGCCTTGCCTGCGGCTCCAGCAGATCCACGACATCCGCAGGGCTGGTCACCAACGCCGCCTCGGAGCGCTTGATCAACCCGTGCCCACCCTCGCTGGATGCCGAATCGACGCGACCGGGCACCACCATCACCTCGCGCCCCTGCTCCACGGCGAGACGTGCCGTAATCAGCGCACCCGATCCCATCGGCGCCTCGACCACGATGATCCCGAGACTCAGCCCTGCGATGATGCGATTGCGGGCCGGGAAGTTTTCTGGCGAGGGATTCGTCTCGACCGGAAGCTCGCTCACGACCGCACCGCCGGCATCGACGATCCCATCGAACAACTCGCGATTCTCCGGCGGGTAGCACCTGCCCAAACCACATCCAAGGACTGCGACAGTCGCACCATTGCATCGCACCGCGGCTCGATGTGCCGCAGAGTCGATGCCACGGGCTCCACCTGAGACAACGCAGATCCCCGCTGACGCGAGCGCGCCGGCAAAGCGTTCGGCCTGCTCCATGCCGTAGGCGGTGCATCGGCGCGAGCCCACGATCGCGGCGTTGAATCCATCACGGACACAGGCAAGATCACCTCGCACGAACAGCACCAGCGGGGCATCGCCTTGCTCAGCCAGCAGGGGCGGGTACGCGCTGCTGCCGAGCCCAACGACGTGCACGCCGAGTTGGTCGCAGCGCCGCAACTCGTCGGTCGCCGCGGCTTCCGACGCGCGCAGTCCCTCGACGATTCGCCGTGCCTTGGCTGGACCGATGCGCTCAACGCGCTGAAGCTCGGCCCCTGAGGCGCGCAGCAGGCGCATCGGATCGTCGAAGAGCGCCAGCAGCCGCCGACCAAGCGTCGGCCCGATGCCACTGATCAGGTGCAGTCGAAGCAGCAACGCGGTATGAGCGTCGATCGCCATGCCACGAAGCTACCGAACAAAAACCGCCCAGGCATCGCCTGGGCGGGGGAGTTGGTCTGGTTGTCGTGGCGCCGATCAGGGGAAGATGCCGCGGAGCTGATACACCTGCCCGATCTGCTCGAGGGCGGCGATGTACGCCGCGGTCCGCATGTCCACGCCGAAGCGATGCTTGGCGAGCTGGACGCGGCGTGCCGCGAGCACCATGTGGCGATTGAGTTCTTCGTCCACCTTCTCAGCATCCCAGTACGAGTTGGAGCGGTTCTGCACCCACTCGAAGTAGGAGACGGTCACGCCGCCGGAGGAGCAGAGGATGGCCGGGAGGATCTCGACACCCTTGTCCATGAGGACGCGCTCGCCGGCAGGGGTGGTCGGCGCGTTGGCCGCCTCCGCCACCAGCTTGCAGTTCATCAGGGCAGCCTTGTCTTCCGTGATCATCTGCTCGAGGGCAGCGGGGACGAAGACGTCCACATTGACGGCGTAGAAGTCCTCTTCACTGATCAGCTCAGCGCCGTGCTTGGAACTCTCGAAGCCGGCGACGCCACCGTGGGTGCGGACGTGCTCGTCCAGCGCGATGGTGTCAAGCCCGCCATCGTTGTAGACGGCGCCGGTGTGGTCCATGGCGGCGTTGATCTTGCCACCGCGCTCGGCCCACAGCTTGGCGGCCCAGGAGCCCACGTTGCCGTAGCCCAGCATGGCGCAGGTGGAGCCGTCAATCTCGAGGCCCATTTCCGGGAGCATCTCGGCGAGGACGTCGATGACGCCCTGACCGGTCGCCTTTTCACGGCCGACGGAGCCGCCCATCTCCACCGGCTTGCCGGTGACGACGGCGAGCGAATCGTTGCCCGTCAGGCCCTGCGTGATGTTCATGTAGGTGTCGGCGAACCATGCCATGACCTACGAGTTGGTGCCGACGTCCGGCGCCGGAATATCGACGTCCGGTCCGATCTGCGACGCAATCGCGGAGACGAAGCGGCGCGTCACGCGCATGACTTCGTCCTTGGACATGGCGCGGGGATCGCACTTGATGCCACCCTTGCCGCCGCCGAACGGGATGCGCACGAGCGACGACTTCATCGTCATCAGCGCCGAGAGCGCCTTGACGTGGTCGAGGCTGACCTCTGGGTGGAAGCGGATGCCACCCTTGTACGGCCCGAGCGCGTTGTTGTGCTGCACACGGTAGCCCTTGAACAGTGCGTAGCTCCCGTCGTCCATGCGGACGGGGAAGTGCGCCATGATCTCGTTCTTGGGCTGCGCGATGATCAACTGGATGTGATGCGGGACGTCGAGAATCTCGGCGGCCTGAAGAATCGCGTCGATCGTCTGCAGGTACAGATTGTCGGGGTTTCGCTCGAGCCCGAGTTCATCGAACACGGGTGTATCGAGTGCCTTCCGCCGTGGGGCGGTGATGGATGCCTTTGCGTTCATGTCGAGAAGCGTCATGTCTAGAACTCGGGACCGACACGGCGAGGTCCCGCGGGGCGTCCCGCGGCGAAACCTGACACCGACCCGAGGTTGACCGACGCGTCGCCGGCTTGCCGGTCCCAACGTCCCGGCGGCGCTTCGAAGAGAAGAACGATGATACCGCCGAGCGGACCAGACCGTGGGGGTCCGGTGCCAGATGTACGACATGGATCGGCAGGAAGTTCACCGACCCTGAACCGAGTTCACGCGGTTAACCGGTTAACCCACCACCTTCACAACGTCCGATTTCAGTGAGGCAGCTGCTCGAGGTCCCGATCGAAGCCGGCGATGACCAGTGTGTCCGTCCCATCGAGCCGGCTGGCCGGCATCGGGACGTCCACCACCATCTCGTCGTAGCTGTCGGCGCCGGATGCCCCGGCGCTCTCCACCCGACGCTTGATCGCCACGATCGTGACCTTGTGCTTGCGCCGGAGATCCAGCTCACTGAGCGTCTTGTTGCGCCATGCCGCCGGCACCGGCATCTGCACCAGCGCGTAGCCCTGGCCCAGTTCGACGTGATCGATCATGAAGGGCGCCAGCAGTCGGTGCGACCAGCGATCGGCCGCCTCGTCCTCCGGCTTGACGACGGCGTCGGCCCCGATCCGCGCCAGGATCGCTGCCTGCATCTCGTTGCCCGCGCGTGAGATCACGCGCTCGATCCGCAGGGACTTGAGCAGCACCGTGGTCAGCGCGTTGGCCTCGAAGTTGTTGCCGATGCCGACGATGGCGCAGTCCACCTGGTCCACGCCCTGGATGCGCAGGGCCTGCTCATCGGTGGCGTCCAGCG
>JBCBTA010000261.1:0-5137 GCA_039818905.1 Planctomycetota bacterium | reverse complement strand
TCGAGCCGTTCCGCACGTACTACGAGTCCGTCGAGCAGGCGTGGAACCAGGAAGACGCGCCTCGACAGCTCGCCGTGCTGGAGAAGGGCGTTGCGCAGGGCGACTTCGGCCCCTTCACGCAGGTGATGGGTGCGTCGCTGCGGCGGGTCTACCGCAACGACGTTGAGTCGAGGAAGGTGCTCGGCGCCCGCCGCCTTGACATGGCCTGCGACGACTGATGCAACGACAGCCGGACGACCGTCGGCTTCTCCTCGCGTGCCGTCGCGGCAATGACGCGGCGGCACGCGATCTGTACGCGCTGCATGCGCCATCGCTTCTTTCCTACGCCCGGACCATCGACGCGGCGAGTGCCGAGGATGCCGTGCAGTCGGCTTTCTGCACGGTGCTGACGCGACCGGTGCGCGAGCTTCGGGGCGTGCGGCACGTGCGGGCCTGGCTGACGCAGATCGTTCGAAACGAGATGCTCGGCCAGCTTCGCTCTCATCGGCGCAGCCGGGCACGGGAGCGGCGGCACCTGCCCGTGCAGAGCGCAGCGACACACGAGTTCACACACGACGTGGCAGAGATGCTCACGATGCTGCCGCGGCGGGAACGCGAGATCATTGTGCTGAAGCACGTCGCCGAACTGACGTTCGAACAGATCAGCCTTGCGCTGGACGTCAACCCGAACACCGCATCATCGAGGTATCGCAGCGGCATGCGCCGGCTTCGGGAGATGCATGAGCAGCCGAGGACGACCCATCATGTCTGACAACACCGAACGCATGCTTGATGACTGGGGCACGAAGCAGCGGACCCAGGCCGCACACACATCCGACGCGTTCGTCGGCGCGGTGGCGCGGGTCCGTGGGCGCCGTCGCATCACCGCCTCGGCGGCCGCAGCGGTTCTCCTCGCGGTGGCGGCTGCCGTGTTCGTGCCATCGCTTCAGCCAAGCCGCAGCAGCGAGGACTTCCTGGCGGACGCTCGGCCGATCGAGGTGCGTCTGGACATCTGTCGCCCAACGCTGCTCACGCTCAGCCGCGCGACGTTCGACGACAGCTGGGAGGAGCCGGAGCCGTGTGACGCTTGGACGCTCGCGTGGGCCCACACAACGCCCGCACTCCCGTGAGCGGTACCGATCAGCGGCTGTAGGATGAGCCGCCACGGGTGATGCGCTTGCTCAGGCGGTTGTTGACGTACAGGAACTCAAGCACAAGCTCACCGGCGCAGGCCAGCGCAGCCTCGTCACCCGCGTCCAGATCGGCGTCGGCCGCGAGTTGCATCGCCGCGTCGAGCAGGCCATCGACATGCTTCATCGATGCCACGATATCGCTGTCGGTACTGGTGTCGTCGAGTTCGAAGCGCAGGCCATCGCTGAAGGGCTCGGCGATATGCTCAACATCGCTGATATCCACCCACTGCTCCACAACGGACTTCATCGCCTCGCCGAGCAGCGCATGGATCAATCGATCCTCGGTGGATGACCCATCCGGTGAGTCCTCCGCGATCATCAGCTCGATCTTGCCGCGCATGGCCGCGGCGATGTGCGTGGTATCGCAGGGCCGAGCGACGACGCGGGCCGCGCCGGTTCGCATTGCCCGCATCTCCGCTGCTGACACGAGACATTCCAGGGCTGCGATGGACGCCCGCACCGAGACGCCGCTCGCCTGATTCACGTGCGCGCTGCGCCGGGCCTGGCGGATCATCTCCTCGAGGACTTCATGCATGACCGGCGGGACATCGACCTCGGGGGTCGTCGGCACCGCCCCGTTGCGCACATCCTCGGCGGAGGGATCAGCATCGACAGGCGGGATGCCGCCGCCGTGGGTGAAGCCCGAAGCACGCTGGACAAATGCATTGTCGCGCGTGATTCGCATGGCTTCAGTGTTTGTCAGCGGGTAGTGCGTACGCACGACCGAGCCGATGCGGTCCTTCAGGGGCGTCACGATTCGTCCACGATTGGTGTAGTCCTCGGGGTTGGCGCTGAACATCAGGCAGAGGTCCAACTCCATGCGCACCGGGTAGCCTCGGATCTGCACATCGCGCTCTTCCAGCACATTGAACAGGCCCACCTGAATGCGCGGCGGGAGGTCGGGCAACTCGTTGATGACGAACAAGCCGCGGTTGCTTCGCGGTACGAGCCCGAAGTGGATCGTCGCCTCATCCGAGAGATACCGACCATCGGCGTGCTTGACGAGGTCGATCTCACCGATGAGATCCGCGATGGTGACATCCGGCGTCGCAAGCTTCTCGTGGTAGCGGCGCGAGCGGTGCAGCCAGCGGATGGGGGTGACGTCACCCATCTCGTGCACGATGCGCAGGCCGGGGCCAGTCGTCGGGTGGACCGGGTCGTCGGGGATGTCCATCCCCGGTGCGCTGATGATTGGCACCCATTCGTCGAGCAGGTCGGCGCACGCGCGCAGGAGGCGTGTCTTGGCCTGGCCGCGCAGGCCGAGCAGCAGCATGTCGTGCCCGCTGAGCAAGCCCTGGATCAGCTGGGGTGTGACGGACTCCTCGTAGCCGACGACGCCCGGGAAGAGCGCCTCACCCGAGGCAACCCGCGTGAGGGCGTTCTCACGCAGTTCCTGCTTCACGGGTCTGTAGCGGTAACCCCACTCGTTGAGCTCTCCCAGCGTCCGGGGGACGTCCGCGGGCTGGGGCGGGGGGAAGGACTGGGTCTCGGCGGTTGACATCGGCTCTCGCTCCCTGCGCCGGCACCGCCGGCATCATGGACGCTAGGGGCCGGACAGGCGTCGATCCATGGTCCGGCACGCCCCGAACATGCCTGAGCCGAGCTGGCCTGGCCCCCCGGAGCATGCCGATGGAAAAGAGGGGATCCCCGCTCTCGGGCGGGTATACTCAGAAGCGGCCCGCCGTTTCCGCTATGTGTGTGTAGGAAATGGCCCATCGCCTGTGTGGTCGGCGAGGAAGGACACCCGAATGGGTCTCGACATTGCCATTGAGGAGCTCTACGCGACCGGCTGGTCGTCTCTGGACACCACCGGCCACGAGTACTCGCCCGGCGGCAAGCTGTATCCGACCGTCGAGCGGGTCGAGCAGGAGTTCCACACGACCGGACGCGAACTGACGATCCGCAAGGTGGATCTGTTCGACTGCTTCCGCGCCGAGTGGACGCAGCCGGATGGCACAGTCGAAGGCGGCATCGTCGGAGCGACGCGCGAAGAAGCCGCGGTCTACGCCCTGGCGCAGCTTCGGCGCTCCGCCGGCACACCTGCCGCGATGAGCTGACCACGCTCGACTCCTCGCTGTCGCCCGTGTTCTTGACGTTCCCGCCGGCCGCTCTACACTGTGCGGCTCGGAACGCAGACGGCCCCATCGTCTAGTCTGGTCCAGGACGCCAGGTTCTCATCCTGGAAACCGGGGTTCGAATCCCCGTGGGGTCATTGGCCTTGGAGCCGGGACGATTCTCCCGAGGTGCGCCCGAGGCGGCACGCGCGTGAACATGCTCCATACCCACTCCGCGGCGGCGTCGCGACTGGGCGGTTGGTGCATCCGACGATGGCAAGCACGGTGTCCTTCAGGCCGTGCGTTCGCGCTAGAATCACGGGAATTCGTTTGACATCCAGAGGCACGAAAGGGGATCGACCATGCGTCTCGCGATCGTGGGAGTGATGCTTCTTGTGCTCGCGCCGAGTGTCTTCGCGGAGGAGACCGGCGCGATCGTGGGCCTCGTGGTCGATCAGCACGCGCAGGCGACGAATCCGGGCAACGCCGTCGTCTTTCTGTGCGATGTCGAGACAGGCATGCCGATCGTGTCATCGACCGGCGCGCCGATGAACGCCTCCGTGCGCGATCTCACGGGCTTTGACGGGCTGCGGCATGAGGTGACCAGCGACACGGGCGCGTTTCGATTCGAGAATGTTCCGGTCGGCACGTATCGGCTCGTGGCTCAGTCATGGTCTGGCATGCATGGCGTGCCAGACGCGGATGAGGCTCCGAGCGCGTTCATCGTGCTTCATGGCGTCGCAGAAGACGTCGCGGTAACCGAGGGTGCCGACACGCGGGTGTTTGTCCGCGGACTGGGCGACGGCGTGCTCAAGATCGTCAATGACCCGCCTGAGGAGCACGCGTATCTCTTGGTCAGCACCGGACGGAAGCTCGGCGATGGCGTGATCGGTCCCGCGGCATGGGGCCACGAGTTCGTCTCGGGCATCATCGGTGCAACCCGGATGGAGGTCGCGCACGTCACGCTCGTTGGTCTTCCCGAGAGCGCGGAGATCCATGTCGGGCTCCTCAATTACGACAACAACCCAGGGGTCGGCGGCGACTCATACGTCGTCGGGCAGGAACCCGTGGTCACGCTCGAGGTGTATGCGACGTGGAGCAACGGGAAGTTCGAGCCGCCGGCTCGGCTTGCGCCGCTGACCGATCATCTCGAAGCGCAGGATCTGTCCGTCTCACACCTCCTTGGTCTCGAGGGGTCCGACCGAGACAACATGCAGGCGTTCATCGATCAACTGCGCGCCGATCCTGATCGGCGAGTCCATGTGGAAGGCGTGGGAGAATTCACTTTCGCAGATGTGTTGGCGGCGTCTCGGCACCGACATCTCCGCGCAGTCCACCGTGAACGACACGCCCGCTGAACCGCCAATCGATCGGCGCGACCGGGTCGGCCGCGACATGCGTGAGAAATCGGCACTGCCGATTCTCACTGGCACAGACTGCATCGGTCGCCCGCAATGGAATGACCATGGCCCATCGAAAGATCTGACTTCCGAGAGTGCGAAGCGACTCAACCTCGCGTGACGCTCTGCACTGCTGGAGCGTGAGCCGTGATCGGGTCAGTCGTGGCAGAGTCACCACTTCGAGCATTGCGCATATCTCACACGTGACCGGACGGTACACACCCGATCGAACAGCCAAGCCAAGTGTCAGTCAGTATCATCCGTGCAACGCGTGACATGCTCACCATGTCCCAAGCACTCTGAGTACAACCGGCAAATGGTGATGTGGCGACAGACCACTGCCATCTTGATTCGGAGCTGAAGCATGAAGAGCGTCAGGACGATGTCTCCTGCATGGATCAGCGCCATGCTTGTTGCCGCGTGCGCGTCGGTCGTGTTGGCGGATGTCACCTTCATCGCCACGCTCGACAACGACGAACTGCCCTTCATGGATCGTCCACCGGTGCAGGAC
>JBCBTA010000260.1:0-5153 GCA_039818905.1 Planctomycetota bacterium | reverse complement strand
CGCGATCGTTCGCCAACTGGGGCCTGATCGCACTGGACGTGGCTCGGATCGACATCGGCGACGATGTGCAGATCGGCCCCAGTTGGCGAACGATCGCGCTCCGATGTGCGTCTGGAAGCCGTAGTCGCACCGCAGCGGCGGGCGGATGACCGTGCCCTCACCCACACTCCCGAGCAGCGAACGCAGAAGGTGGAAACGGCCGGCGTGGTCGTCGCCCTCCAGCGCGTTGTACCTCGCGCACAGATTCGCGGCACGATCGCTCTCGGCCGCCAGCGCGGGGTCCTCGGCGAAATAGTGATCGCCCGCGAGCATCCGCTCCCAATTGCTGCGTCCGTCGGGCTGGAAACGTGCGTCTGTCACGGCGGGTCCCGGGGAGGGACGATATCGCGTCACCGCCGCCGTGCCTACGAGGCCACATCGCGTGGACCCCGGTGGTCGGTATCCTTGGCCCGCATGAGTGAGCAGCCCCCCGCGAAGAAGGTCAGCAGCAGCGTCGATCGGCCCAGCTCGGGTTGGTTCGCCAAGTTCCTCGCCGTCGTGGAGTGGCTGGGCAACTGCCTGCCGCACCCCGTCACGCTCTTCGCACTCTTCGCACTGGGCGTGTATCTGATCAGTGGCCTCGCAGGCTGGATGGGCTGGGAGGTGACCTACGACCGCCCGCTGCCCGGCGGCGATGTCGAATCGGTCACCATTCAGGCCAAGAGCCTCATGACCGGCGAGGGCTTCCGCTGGATCGTCACCAGTCTCGTGACCAACTTCACCGGCTTCGTGCCCCTCGGTACCGTGCTCGTCGCGCTGCTGGGCGTTGCGGTGGCCGAGCGGTCGGGTCTGCTCAGCGCCGCCATCCGCGGCCTGATCCTCGCGGCCCCGCCCAGCCTCGTGACGGTCGTCGTCGTTCTCGCCGGTGTGCTCAGCAACACCGCAAGCGAGATGGGATACGTGGTCATCATCCCGCTGGCCATGGTGATCTTCCATTCACTCGGACGACATCCGCTGGCCGGACTGGCCGCTGCGTTCGCAGGTGTCTCGGGCGGCTACTCAGCAAATCTCCTGATCGGCACCGTCGATCCACTGCTGGCCGGCATCACCGAGGAAGCCGCCGCCATCGTCGCGCCGGGGTATGAGGTGCACGCCGCGGTCAACTGGTACTTCATGCAGGTCAGCGTCATCCTGATCACCGTCGTCGGCACCTTTGTGACGGTGAAGATCGTCGAGCCGCGCCTCGGCACGTACGACTCCTCCCGCGCCGACGAATCCGTCGAGAAGAATCCCTCGCTGGATCGACTCAAGCCCGAAGAGCGCCGGGGGCTGCTGTGGGCTCTCGTCGCGGCGATCGGTGTCAGCGCCGTGCTCATCGGGCTGGCAGGGCCACGCTTCTCGAATGCCGTCGAGCTTCCGGAGACCGTGGCGCTTGCAGACGCCATCGCGATGTCCGAGGCTGAGCTCGCAGCCGCGGCGGAGATGGCTCCGGAATCCGGCGAGCAGCTGCGCGCGCTGTCGATTCCCGTCGAGGACGGCTTCCGTGGCTCATTCAACGGCCTCGTCGATTCGGTCCCCGGCTGGGGCGTGCTGCGCAACCCCGAGACCGGCGGGCTCATGCCTTCGCCTTTCCTGCGCGGCGTCGTCGCGATGATCTTCGTCTTCTTCCTCGTCCCTGGCTTCGTCTACGGCTGGGTCACGCGCAGCATGCGCTCGGAGACGGACGTCATCGATGCCATGGCGGCAGGCATGTCCAGCATGGGTCTGTACATCGTGCTCGTCTTCTTCGCAGCACAGTTCGTCGCCTTCTTCAAGTGGACCAGCCTTGGTGAGATCATGGCGGTCCTCGGCGCCGAGGGCATCAAGGCCATCGGGCTCGACAACCCGCTGGTCTTCATCCCATTCATCCTGATGTGCTGCTTCGTCAACCTGATGCTGGGCTCCGCCAGTGCCCAGTGGGCCGCGACGGCGCCGATCTTCGTCCCGATGCTGATGAAGATCGGCTACAGCCCCGAGGTCATTCAGGCCGCGTATCGCATCGGCGACAGCACGACCAACATCATCACACCGATGATGAGCTACTTCGGTCTGATCCTGGCCTTCGCCGCGCGGTACGACAAGAAGCTCGGCATCGGCACGCTGGTGGCAACCATGCTGCCCTACTCCATCCTCTTCCTGCTCGGATGGATGATCCTCTTCTACGTTTGGGTCTTCCTGCTCGGCCTGCCCGTCGGCCCGGGTGCGGCGACTGAGTTCGATCCCGCAGCGTGGGCCGGCACCGCCGGCTGAGCACGGAGTGCATTCCCCATGTCCAACGGACGCGCAATGCTGGAGATGTACTACGCCGCGTGGTGCTCCGGTGATCCGGATGCGGTGGCGGCATTCTTCGAGAACGACGCGGTGTTCGAGGACCTCGCCTTCGGTGCCCGCTTCGAGGGTCTCGATGGTGTGCGCACCTTCGCCCAGATCACCTTCGCCGGCGTACCCGACTTCCACATCACGCCGACGCAGATCCTTGTGGATGGCGAACAGGCCGCGGCTGCATGGACGATGACCGGCACGTTCGCGGCGGACATGGCCGGGATCCCCGCGACGGGCCAGCCGTTCGAGATCCGGGCAAGCTCGATCATCGCGCTCCGTGCCGGCCGCATCCTGCGCATGACCGACTACTGGAACCCGGCTGCGTTGCTGCCCTCAGGCTGACGGGTCCATCCCACACGTTGACACTCCCGGCTCCCTCTATATGATAACGCGTTCTCATTTCTAGAAGGAGACGGATGTGACTACCTGCTGCCCCAACTGCTCGACCGGCGTCGCCCTTGGCGGCGACATCGCCTCCGTCTGCACCGAGTGCGCCACCGTCACGGTCGCCGGTGCCTCGTACAGCCCGTCGATGATGATGCTCGCTGTGGCCGGAGCGGTCGCAATCGCCCTCGCGGGCCAGTCGCTGCGCCGGGTGCTCCGTCAGTCGCCGCGACTCGCGCCCGCGGCGGCCTAACGCAGTCCTCAGCCCCGGCGCGACCGCGCCGGGCCGCGCCGCCCCCCGCCCTGCCGACCTCGCCCACCACTCCGACGGGGCTGTGGCCCGCGGGCCGGACGATGGTTGAAGCGTGGCTCTTCCGTCGCAAACGGTTCCGGTGTGCGGCTGGTCTCGATCCGCTCACCCGTGAGCCGCTCGATGGCCCGGAGATGGCCCCGCTCGTCACGGCTGCAGAACGAAATCGCCTGGCCCGTCGCACCCGCGCGGCCGGTGCGCCCGATGCGATGCACGTACGCCTCGGGTTCGTTGGGCAGGTTGAAGTTGAAGACATGCGTGATGCCATCGACATCGAGGCCGCGGGCTGCGACGTCGGTCGCCACGAGCACGCGTGAGCGACCCGCACGGAATGCCTCGAGCGCCCGCTGACGCTGATTCTGCGTCTTGTTGCCGTGGATCGCGCCGGCGGCAACGCCCTCACGCGACAGCTTCTTGGCGAGCTTCTCCGCACCGTGCTTGGTCTTGGTGAAGACGACGGTGCGCTCGATACCCATGTCCTGCAGCAGATGCTGGAGCAATCCGGGCTTGTGCTCACCGGCGACGTGATACAGCGTCTGATCGATTGCCGGCGCCGTCGATGCGACAGGCGTCACCGAGATGCTCACCGGATCGTGCAGCATGGCGTCAGCCAACTGGCGGATCTTCGGCGGCATGGTGGCGCTGAAGAGCAGCGTCTGGCGATCCTCAGGCAGCTCGCGGGCAATCTGCCGGATCGGCTCGATGAAGCCCATGTCGAGCATCCGATCAGCCTCATCCAGCACGAACACCTCGATCACACCAAGATCGACGTAGCCCTGATCCATCAGGTCGAGCAGGCGTCCGGGCGTGGCGACGATGACGTCAACGCCGGCCTCGAGTTCGCGCACCTGGCGGTACTGCTTGACGCCGCCGTAGATCACGACGCCACGCAGGCCGGTGCCGCGGCCGTAGGTGCGAAGGCTGTCTTCGATCTGGCCCGCAAGTTCACGCGTCGGCGCGAGAATCAACGCACGCGGGCGACGGCGTGACTGGCGATTCCAAGGCCTGTTCGAGATCAGGCGGTCGAGCAGAGGCAGGGAGAAGGCAGCGGTCTTCCCGGTACCGGTCTGTGCGCACCCAAGCAGGTCGCGACCTTCGAGAATGGGCGGAATGGCCTGCGCCTGAATCGGTGTGGGGGTCTCGTAGCCCTTTGACGCAAGGGTGTTGAGAAGGCGAGAGGACAGGTTGAGATGGTCGAACTGCATCAAGAAGACTCTCCGACACCGACGCGGCTCTGCCGCGCAGGGCGAGTAAGGGCGACCCGGAACCAATCAGATTGGTGCAGGAGTGGCCGGCTGGGTGAGACCCCGCCGAATCCGCGGCGAGGGCTGCCAGCAGATTCTCGTCAGCCGCTCGAGACTGTCTGGAGCGGGCGAGGCCACCGGCGTGAGGCGGAGATGTTAGGCACTTCAACTGATCCGTGCCGACGGCTATCCGGGCGGGCTCCGCCAGGCGACCGCTTGACTTCGCCGGCACCCCCTCCAATACTTGCATTATGGCGTCAACATTCCAGTCTTCGGCCCTCTCGCCCCGGCAGGCCATCCGCCGAAGAGCCCGGTTCGACCGACTCCTCGACCCCGACCTGCTCAAGGCCCTCGCCGAGCCGACGCGGGCTCGTCTGCTGTCCTGCCTGCTCAAGTGCGGCAGGGCGTGCTCGGTCTCCGAGGTGGCCACGTGCTGCTCGGTGGACTTCTCCATGGTCGCCCGTCACCTCGGCACCATGGCGCGAGCAGGACTCCTCACGAGCGAGAAAAAGGGGCGCACAGTCTGGTACACCGCCAATGGCCCCGCTCTCGCCACCCAGTTCCGTGACCTGGCCGACGCCATCGACGAACTCGCACCCGACGACGCGTGCTGCAACGACGACACATGCACATGCAACGCGGCAAACGAACCTTGATGGAGCGCACACGATGAACACCAACGACAATGAGACCTCCTGCTGCGGCCCGGACTGCTGCCCCGACTCCAAGGCGACGACATCTCCCGAGCAGGTGCGTGACAACGTGCGCGCGGGATACGCCGAAATCGCGCGCTCCGGTCAGTGGTCCGGCGTCAACGCGAACACAGCCAACGAAGCTGCCAGCTGCTGCGGCGGCGCAAGCGGTGGCGGCGGCTG
>JBCBTA010000259.1:0-5164 GCA_039818905.1 Planctomycetota bacterium | reverse complement strand
GCCGAACATCAGGTCGGCACCGAATGGCGGGCGGCACGTTTACTGCGGTCGCCGGGATGTCCATGAATCGTGGCACGTCTCGCAGCGAGTCGGGCGATCTTCTGCCCTTCAGCGTGCGCGGGTATGAGCTGCAGCGGAGCGACGTGCGCCACATGCTGGACTGGCTCCGTAAGATGTCTGTGCGGCAGCGGAGCAATATCCCCGGACTGAGTCCCGATCGGGCCGAGATCATCGTTGCTGGCGTCCTCATCGCGGATCGTGTCATGAGCCGCCTCGGTGTGAATCGTCTGCAGACGCATGACGGCGGAATCCGCGACGGTCTGCTGCTCACGATGATCGACGAGATCTTCTCACTGGATCGTTCGAGTCCGTCGCGTCCTGAGCTCGACCGCCTGCAGGAAGTCCGGCGCTTCGCGGTCAAGTGCAACTACGAGTCACGGGACGCAGAGCATGTCGCGACACTCGCCCTGAGTGTCTTCGATCAGCTGGCCGTGCAGCGCGGCGAGCCGGATGAGGATCTGTTCACCGCGGAGAATCGTGAGCTGCTGGAAGCAGCCGCGATCCTTCGGGACGTCGGGTACCTCGTCAACTACGCTCGCCACCACAAGCACTCGTATCACCTGATCATTCACAGCGGCCTTCGTGGCTTTACGTCGCGGGAGTTGTCGATCGTCGCGAACGTCGCACGGTACCACCGACGCGCGCTGCCGAAGACGAAGCATGCTAGCTTTGCCAAGCTGCCTCCCGAAGACCAGAAGATCGTCTCCGGCCTCGCGGCCATCCTCCGCGTGGCCGACGGACTCGATCGAACGCACACACAGACGGTCGAAGGCGTGCGCGTTCAGCTGGCGGAGGATCATGCCGCCTTTGCGATCGATGCCAACGAGCGGCCGAACGTCAATATCTGGGGCGCGAAGCGCAAGGCCAAGCTGTTCCACAACTTCTTCGGGCTCGAGCCTCGATTCGAGTGGTCCGGAGCCGGGCACAACGGTCAGCACACCGAGGGCGGGGACGCACACCGTCTACCCACGCCGAAACAGTCCGACGCAACGTAGGGCACCCCGCTGCGGTACGATCCGGACATCCCCAGGGCCAATCCATCGCCCTGAGATCCCCGGAGAAAACCCATGCGATCGTTCCTGCTCCTGCTCCCGCTCGTTCTGGCGACCTCCGCCTCGGCAGGCGTCCGAGGCTACTACCAGTTCCCGGCCATCAATGGAGACTCCATCGTCTTTGCCGCCGAGGGCGATCTGTGGCGCGTCCCCCGCTCAGGTGGTATGGCCCTGCGCATCACGACGCATGATGGTGATGAGACCATGCCACGCTTCAGCCCCGACGGGAAGTGGCTGGCCTTCAGCGCACAGTACGAAGGCAACACGGACGTCTACGTCGTTCCCGCGGCGGGCGGTGAACCCACCAGACTCACCTTCCACCCCGGTTCCGATGGTGTCGTCGGCTGGACGTCCGACAGCCGCGAGGTGGTCTTCCGGTCTCGCCGCCACTTCGGTGAGGAGCTGCGGCTGTACACCGTCGATCGCGACGGCGGCATGCCCGAGCACATCAACATCGGCATCGCATCGCTGGCGTCGTTCAGTCCCGATGGACGCTTCATCGCGTTCAACCGGCTGTCGCGCGAGTTCAGGAACTGGAAGCGATACCGCGGCGGAACATCCCAGGACATCTGGCTTGGCGATCTCGAACGCGGTGAGTTCTCCAAGCTCACGGACTTCGACGGCACGGATCGTTTCCCGATGTGGCATGACGGTCGCGTCTTCTACCTGTCCGACGCCTCGGGACGCCTGAACATCCACTCGATGCGCTCCGACGGTTCCGATGTGCGCCAGCACACCGACCATGTGGACTACGACGCCCGCTGGCCATCGCTCTTCGGCGACAAGATCGCGTACATGTACGCCGGTGACATCTGGGTCTACGACATCGAGGCCGGCCGGACCGCACCGGTCAACATCGAACTGCCTTCCGATCGCATTCGCATGCGAACGCGTTTCGAGCACGCCAGCGAGACGCTGGACAGCTACCTGCTCAATGAGGATGGCTCTCGAATGGTCATCTCGTCGCGCGGTGAGCTTTGGAGCCTGCCGGTCAGCGGCGGGCGCACGATTGCCATCAACGAGACCTCTGGCGTGCGCGAGCGGGCTCCGGCCATGTCGCCCGATGGTGACACGATCGCCGCCATCACCGATCAGACCGGCGAGCAGGAGATCGTGCTGTTCGATGCATGGGGCCCCGGCACCGAGAGCACGGCACCGCGCCTGCTGACGCGGCTCGGACTGGGCTGGATCTTCCAGCCGGTGTGGTCGCCCGACGGCACGCACATCGCCTTTGGTGATCTGACGCAGTCACTCTCCATCGTCGATGTCGAAACCGGCGAGGTGACGCGGGTCGATGGAGACTCGGGATGGGAGATCAGTGAATACACCTTCAGTCCCGATGGCAAGTGGCTCGCCTACACCAGGCCCTTTGCATCGTGGTCGTGGGACACCTCGATCTACCTCTACAGCATCGAGACCGGCGAGAGCTTCCCCGTCACGACCCGCTGGACGGGCGACAGTTCCCCCACCTGGGATCCGAGTGGCGAGTACCTCTACTTCGTCTCCAGCCGGCGCCTGAACCCGAAGCTTGGCGACCGCGACTTCCAATTCATCACCACGGAGACCTTCGTCCCGTGTGCCGTGGTGCTCCGCGCTGATGGCGTCCCGCCCTTCGTCTCCCACGAGATCCGCGAGCTGCACGGCTTCGACGATTTCGAAGACGAGGCGACCGACGACGGCGATGAGGAGGCCGGCGACGAGACGATCGAGCTGCCCGAGGTCGTCGTCGATCCCGACGGCATTCAGAACCGTGTCTACGAATTCCCTGTCCCCGCGCGGTACTGCTTCGGTCTCCATGCGACGGACGGACGACTGTTCTACGCCTCGACCGATGTCGATGGCCTGCTCGAGGACTTCTTCGGAACCGAAGACTGGCGTGCCCGACTCACGCTGCATGTCTTCGACATGGAGTCGCAGGAGGAAGAGACCTTCCTCTCCGGCATCCGCTCCTACACCTTCAGCAACGATGGCTCGACCATCGCCTGGCGCGACACCGGCACCGAGATCCACGTCGGGTCCACCGATGGCTTCGAGCCTGAGCCCGACGAGAGCATCGATCCGGACAGCCTGCGCCTCGGCGTCGTGCCGACGGATGAGTTCGCCCAGATCTTCTGGGAAGCGTGGCGTCTGCAGCGCGACTTCTACTGGGCCGACAACATGGCGGGCGTGGACTGGGACTCCGTCGGCGCCGCGTACGCCAAGCTGCTGCCCCGCATCAGCACGCGCGATGAGCTCAACGACCTCATCGGTCAGATGATCGCGGAACTCGGTACGTCGCACACGTATGTCTGGGGTGGTGACGACCCCGCCGGGGCGGACTGGGTCGGCGTCGGTCTGCTCGGGGCCGAACTCGTTCCGGACGAAGGCTCGGGTGCGTATCGCATCCAGCGCATTCTCCGTCCGGAGGCGTGGGAGACGCAGACGGACTCACCCCTGACGGCTCCCTACGCCGGCGTGCGCGACGGCGACTACATCTTTGCGATCAATGGCCGACCGGTGCGCTCCGACGAGAACATCTTTGCCCATCTCGCCAACCTCGCCGGTGAGGAAGTGCTGCTGACCATTGGAAGCAATGCCGACGGTTCGGACACTGCCGACATCCAGGTGACGACGATCGACGGCGAGACCGAACTGCGGTACCGCGACTGGTGCCGCCGCAACCGGGAATACGTCGCCGAGGCGTCAAGTGGACGCATCGGGTACCTACACATTCCCGACATGGGCGGGCAAGGCCTCGTCGAGTTCATCAAGGGCTTCTACCCGCAGCTCGAAAAGGACGCGTTGATCATCGACTGCCGGTACAACGGCGGCGGCTTCGTCAGCCAGATGATCATCGAACGTCTGGCACGCAAGCAGTGGGCCTACATGAAGCCACGCCGCGGCAAGACGGACACGTACCCGTCGTCGAGCCATGTCGGTCCCAAGGTCATGCTCACGAACTACCTCGCGGGATCAGATGGCGACATCGGCCCCGAGTCATTCCAGATGCTCGAGCTCGGACCCGTCATCGGCACGCGTTCGTGGGGCGGCGTCGTCGGTATCCGCGCCGACAAGGCCTTCGTTGACGGCGGCATGAGCACGCAGCCGGAGTTCGCCTGGTGGGAGCCGCGCCGCGGGTGGGATCTGGAGAACTCCGGCGTCTATCCCGACATCGTGCTCGACATTCTCCCCGGCGACTACGCCGCCGGTCGCGATCCGCAGCTTGATCGTGCGATCGACCACCTCATGCAGCAGCTCGAGCAGAACCCGGTGCGTACGCCGACGCCGCCTGCGTACCCGGACAAGTCACTCAAGATCGAGCGCTGAACCCACGGTTCAGCCTGCGACACGATGCGCGAGAGCAGCCACCCGTTCACGGGCGGCCTCTCGCTCTTCGTGCTGCGCGGTTCCGCTCTCCTGGCGCCCCCCCACCATCCGCAGCAGGCTGCGCGTCATCACGTACTTGTTGAACAGGCTGCGCTGCTGCACGTGAACGAGGTCCGCAAGGAACGTATCCGGCAAGTGCTCCGGATCGATCACCTGGAACCCGACGCGCTCGAAGAAGCCCGGCAGGCGCGTCAGAAGGAACAGCCGCTCCACGCCCAGTGCCTGGGCCTCGCTCACCACGTACTCGACGACGGCCCGGCCAAGCCCTGTACCGCGCGACTCCGGATCCACCGCGACGGAGCGAATCTCCGCGTCCGACGTGCCGCACGCAACAAGCGCCGCGCACGCCAGCATCCGACCATCCACCTCACCCACGACAAAGCTCGCAATCGTCAGGCCGATGTCCTCCTGATTGCGCGGCAGGACCGTGCCGTTGGCGGCGCACCGATCAATGATCGCGAAGATCGCAGGTGCGTCCTCAGCGGTTGCCGAACGGACCTTGATGGACGGCGCCACCGTCACGTCTCGCTGTCCTCCAGCCTTGCCATCGCATCGTCCAGCGCCGTACGCACCTGCTGCGGTGATGTCCCGCCGACCGTCGCCCGCCGCGCGAGGATCGCCTCCAGACTGATCCGATCTCGCACACCGGGTTCGATGCGGGGTTCGATGTCACGAAGCTCGTCGAT
>JBCBTA010000258.1:0-5170 GCA_039818905.1 Planctomycetota bacterium | reverse complement strand
GCCATACGGATGACCACCTGGGCATGCCCTTGCGGCTGCATGAAGCCCCCCATCACACCGAAGCTCATCACGGGCTCCTCGCCACGCGCTCCATCGCGTGTCACGAAACCCGGAATGATGGTGTGGTACGGCCGCTTGGATGGGCCGGCCTCGTTTGGATGACCACGCTCCAGCGTGAAGCAGCAGCCACGGTTCTGCAGCGCGATCCCGGTGCCCGGAACGACCATGCCGGAGCCGAAGCCCGTGTAGTTGGATTGGATGAGCGAGATCATCGTGCCGTTGGCATCCGCGGCCGTGAGATAGACCGTGCCGCCGACCTTCGGCTCGCCATGGCCGAAGTCTTGCGCGCGTGTTCGGTCGATCTGTGCTGCCCGGGTCCTGAGATACGCATCGTCAAGCAGAGCCGAGGTCGGCAGATCAACGAACCGTGGATCGGCGATGTAGCGATTTCCATCAGCGAAGCCGAGCTTCATCGCCTCAATCTGAAGATGCAGACTCTCGACCGAGTCCACGGCACCGACTTCAAAGTGCCGAAGGATGCCGAGCATGATCAGCGCTGCGAGCCCCTGACCATTTGGGGGAATCTCGTGCAGCCTCCAGCCGCGGTAGTTGATCGAGATCGGGCGGACCCAGTCTGCTTCATGGATCGCGAGGTCAGTGATCCGCAGCGCGCCCCCACCATCGCGAGCCGCGGCGTCAATGCGCTCGGCAAGTGCGCCTCGATAGAACGACGCGCCATTGGTGGCTGCGATGTCTTCGAGCGTGGCCGCGTGTCCCTCGCTGCGAAACAGCTGACCGGCCTGTGGCACGCGCCCGTCGATGGTAAATGTGTCCCACCACGCTTTGAATGCATCCCCGACATACCGCTTCGCGCCGCGGGCCCAGTACCGCGCAGTTTGTGGCGAGACGAGGAATCCGTCGCGGGCGTACCGGATGGCCGGCTCACACAGTTTCGCCAGCGGCAGCGTTCCGAAGCGATCGACGAGAGCGACCCATCCTGACACGGCGCCGGGCGTTGTGACGCCATCCCAGCCATAGAACGGAATGGCGTCCATATCGTCGTACGCTGCGCGATCGAAGCCGGCCGGAGAAAGACCGGACGCGTTGAGTCCGTGCAACCCACCTCCTGCCCAGATGAGGGCAAAGTTGTCGGAACCGATGCCGTTGCTCGTCGGTTCGACGACGGTCAGCGCGATGGCGGCGGCAACGGCCGCATCAACTGCGTTGCCACCCTGCCGCAGCATGTCAAGCCCGGCCTGCGCAGCCAGAGGTTGGCTGGTCGCCACGATGTTGCGCGCGAGTACCGGCTCGCGCTGGGAGGAATACGGCAGCGTCCAGTCGAATGGCAAGTCAGGCATGTCGATAGGGTAGCCCGGAGACCACGGTGTTTCAGGTGCACGATGCGCGACCCCATCAGTGGAAGTCGCGTGATGCTGACGGCAGCGTCTCGATGAGTTCGTCGAGGCAGTCCATGCGCGAGACCTGGACGTGCACGACGTCACCCTGCCGCTCGACACGTCCCTCGGCCAGCAGCACGACGCTGAGGCGTGCCGCCTGACGATATCGCTCGAACACTTTGGGACGGATGATCAGATTTGCGATACCACTTTCATCCTCCAGTGTGACGAAGACGATGCCTGATGCCGTGCTCGGTCGCTGACGGACCAGCACCAGTCCCGCCACACGGACACGTCTTCCCTGCGGGCTTCGCTTTTCATCGCGCAGCTCACCTGCCTGTATGCAGCCACGTCGCTCCAGTTCCGTGCGCACGAAGGACACCGGATGCGCCTTCAGCGACAGTGTCGTGGACTGGTAGTCGTGGAGTACCTGCCGCGCCGGTGCGATCTCGGGCAAGCGGCTGATACCGGACCGTTCCACATCCTCGCGAGCCGAGGCATCCTGCCGAACCTGGTCGAACAGCGGCATCTCCTCGTCCCGCAATGGTCTGATCTGCCACAGAGCCCCCTGTCGATCAAGCTGCATGGAGCCAAATGCGTCGGCTCGCGCAAGCGCTCGGAGCGACTTGATCGATACTTCACTCGCCCGCCAGAGCGCATCGACCGTACCGAAAGGGCCATGCCGGCGCACGGCATCAGTGATGCGATCGGCGTCCTCCTGCCCAAGCCCTTTCACCAGGCGCATGCCCAGACGCAGGGCCTTATCCCGCCCTTCGAGGGTGCAGTCCCATGTGCTGTGATTGACATCGATCGGACGCACATCAACATCGTGCTCCCGAGCATCACGAATGATCTGTGCGGGACGGTAGAAGCCCATCGGCTGACTGTTGATCAGAGCCGCGGCGAAGGCGGCCGGCTCGTGACACTTCAGCCACGATGAGACGTAGACGAGAATGGCGAAGCTCGCGGCGTGTGATTCCGGGAAGCCGTACTCACTGAACCCCTTGATCTGCTCGAAGCAACGCTCGGCAAAGTCGCGCGGATAGCCACGCTCCAGCATGCCGCTGATAAGCTTCTCTCCGAACATCGCCATCTTGTCACCCTTGCGACGCCACGCCGCCATCGCTCGGCGCAGCTGATCCGCTTCACCCGGCGTAAAGCCCGCGGCGGTGATCGCAAGCTGCATCGCCTGCTCCTGAAACAGCGGCACGCCCAGGGTTCGACCGAGCACTCGCTCCACATCGGGGTGCGGATATTCAACGGGCTCCTCCCCGTTGCGCCGGCGCAGATACGGATGCACCATCCGCCCCTGAATCGGCCCCGGGCGCACGATCGCGACTTCGATGATGAGGTCGTAGAAGGTTCGCGGCCTCAGCCGAGGCAACATCGACATCTGCGCCCGCGACTCGATCTGAAAGACACCGATCGTGTCGGCACGGCAGATCATGTCGTAGACGGTGGGATCGTTGGTGTGGGCGAGGGCGGAGAAAAGACTGTAGAGCGACGGAGCGACTGAGCGACGAAGCGACGGAGGAAATGGCTGCGCTACGTCGATTTGCTCTCCAGCGAGCGAATGAGCCCTTGGAGCACCCGATCTGTTTCCTGGAGCACGTCGCTGCGTTGAACATCGGGCATGAGCATTGTGAGCGATTCCGCAAGTTCCATCTGGGTCGCGAGTTCTGACAGCGAACCCCGTGCGGTTCTCAGGAAGCGCATGTAGTCGGCTCTTGACTGCCTGCCATGGCCCTCCGCAATGTTCGATGGGACCGAGACAGCTGCCCGGCGCATCTGCATCGTGAGTCCGAACTGCTCCTCCCGAGGCATATCCCGTGTTGCCTCGTACGTCTTCTTCGCAAGCTCCATCGCCCGTTGCCATGCAATGAGATCCCGAAAGGTTCTTACAGTTGCCATCATGGCCTCCCTTCGTCGCTTCGTCGCTCAGTCGCTCCGTCGCTGACTCCACCACCATCCCCAACGCCTTCCTCACACACGTCAACATCCCCAGCCCGAGCACATCCACCTTCAGCATGTTCATTGCATCGATGTCGTCCTTGTCCCATTCGATGACGGTGCGGTCCTCCATCGCGGCGTTCTCGATAGGAACGAGATCGTGCAGCGGGGAGCGGGTGATGACAAAGCCGCCGACGTGCTGTGACAGGTGGCGGGGAAAGCCGGTGATCTCATTGGTGAGTTCGATCACGCGGGCGATGGTTGGATCCTCCGGGTCCAGACCCGCTTCGCGCACGCGCCTGGCGCAGGCGTCGCCGTACCAGCGATCCAGGTTCTTGGCCAGCGCATCGACGCAGTCCAGCGACAGCCCCATCGCCTTGCCGACCTCACGCACGGCGCTGCGGCCGCGGTACGTGATGACCACTGCGGTGAGTGCCGCACGATCTCGGCCGTACTTCCGGTAGATGTACTGAATCACTTCCTCACGGCGTTCGTGCTCGAAATCAATGTCAATATCCGGCGGCTCATCGCGCTCACGGCTGACAAAACGCTCGAAGAGCAGGTCGGCGCGATCCGGATTCACCTCGGTCACGCCGAGGCAGTAGCACACTGCGGAATTCGCCGCGGCTCCACGTCCCTGACAGAGAATGCCCTGCGATCGTGCGAAGCGGACAATGTCGTAGCATGTCAGGAAGTACGCCGGATAGTTCAGCTCGTCGATCAGCGCGAGTTCATGCTGCACGGTGCTCCAGACCGCATCGGGCACACCCGCGGGATAGCGATGCTCCGCCCCGATGCGCGTCAGTTCGGCCAGATGCCGAATGGGCTCGACGCCCGGAGGGCAGGGCTCCACCGGGTACTCGTAGCGCAGCTCGTCCAGACTGAACGCCGATGCCCGCTCGGCGATCGCCACACTCCGCTCCAGAGCCCGGGGCACAGCGCGAAACAGACGAGCCATCTCCCGCGGCGGCTTCATGTGCCGCTCGGCGTTGGCGTGCAGGCGCAGTCCCGCCTCCTCGATGGAGCAGCCGTGACGAATGCACGTCACGACGTCCTGCAGCAGGCGTCGTTCCGGGATGTTGTGATGGACATCGTTGCATGCCGCCAGTGGCACTCCCACATGCTCCGAGAGCATGCACAGCTGTGTGATGCGCCCGGCATCATCCGGTCCGTAGTCTCGCTGCACACCGAGTGACAGACGATCGTCACGAATGACGTCGGCCAGCCCCGAGACAACGGCAACGAAGTCATCCTCCAGCCGTGCCGGAGGCAGCACCACCGCCAGCAAGCCGGTGGCGTGCTCCATCAGGTCGTGCAGATCGAGATCACATTCACCCTTGGGAGCTCGGCGCCGCCCACGCGTCAGGAGACGGCAGAGATTGGTGTATCCCTCTCGTGATGCCGCGTACACCAGAACCTGCAGTCCGGCAGGATCCCGAAGCACCACGCGGCAACCAACCGCGAGCGGGATGCCCGCCTCCTTCGCTGCCACATGTGCCCGCACGATCCCGGCAAGTGAATTCGTATCAGCGATCGTCGCGGCATGATGTCCGAGTGCCGCGGCGCTGCGCACCATCTCCTCGGGATGACTCGCACCAGTCAGGAATGTGAAGTTGGTCGTGACGGCAAGCTCAGCGTAGTGCGCAGCCGCGTCATCGGTGCGGATCCGTCGTGGCGTCGTGGACCGGGCCGGAAGACGAAACGGGTGCGCGTGCACCAGAACCTGCAGTCCGGCAGGATCCCGAAGCACCACGCGGCAACCAACCGCGAGCGGGATGCCCGCCTCCTTCGCTGCCACATGTGCCCGCACGATCCCGGCAAGT
>JBCBTA010000257.1:0-5199 GCA_039818905.1 Planctomycetota bacterium | reverse complement strand
GTTCTGCGTCGCGACAACGATGAAGGGTGCGTCCAGTTCATGTGTCACACCACCGACCGACACGGTGCGCTCGGCCATGGCCTCGAGCAGCGCGGCCTGCGTCTTGGGTGGGGTCCGATTGATCTCATCTGCCAGAACGATGTTGGCAAAGACGGGGCCGGGCGCAAAGCGCATGGAGCGCTCTCCGGTCTGCGGGTCGGTCCGCAGGAGTTCAGCCCCGAGGATGTCGCTGGGCATCATGTCGGGGGTGAACTGGATGCGCTTGAACGCCAGTCGCAGCGAGCCGGCGAGCGTGCGCACCAGCATGGTCTTGGCAAGCCCGGGAACGCCCTCGATGAGCACGTTGCCCTGGCAGAAGACCGCGACGAGCAGCTGCTCGACGACGTCGTGCTGGCCGACGACGACATGCCGGATGCGCTCTGTCAGCGCGCCGTAGCGCTGGGCCAGGTCGTCGAGGGTGCCGGGATCGATCGCGGAGTCCTTCATTGCTTCCCGGATGGTACCGGCGAGACCGCTTCGGTTTTCGGACGACGGTCGAGCCTGCGCTTGCCCTGCCGGTCTGGTCAACGCCGTCGGACTGATCGGTGCCGCTTGCCGCGACCTCGGGGCCGCCGCGGCACGCGCGTTGATTCACGGGTGCGTGCGGACGATGACTCGCATCGCGGCATGACGCCGTTGTGTGAGGGAGGGACATCGTGACAATTCGTCTTGGTGAAGTGCTCGTCTCGCGTGGTCTGCTGACGGAGGCCCAGGTGGACGAGGTGCTGGAGGCGCAGCAGCAGTCGCAGCGTCCGTTCGGTCTGCTGGCCGAGCAGATGTTCGGCCTGACGGGGTCCGATATCGAGGGCGCCTGGGCCGAGCAGTACGAAGCGATCGCCGGCTCGGAGGACATCGCGCGTCGGGAGCCTGATCCCGAGGCGCTGCAGGCGGTCACACGTCGCCAGGCGTGGCAATTCTGCGTTCTTCCGCTCGGGTACGAAGGATCGGAGCTGGTGCTGGCGACGACCAGCGCGAACCTGCCGCGAGCCCTGCGCTTTGCGGTGCGCGTGCTGGGGCGTCAGGCGGTCTTCGTGCTGACCGACGGTGTGTCACTGGCCGAGGCCCTTGAGCGCCACTTCCCCTGTGGGGGGATGGGTGTGAAGGACATTCTGGGCGCTTCGGCTGCATAGACGGAAATCCGTCGTCGTGGAGCGATAACACCTGCGGCGTGCGCACGCACGCGGCGGTGGCACGAAAAGTGACCGACGCCACGCGCACGGCTGCTGGACTCGCCGTCCTGCCGTGGCATCGTGTCATTGCCTGCACTGGGCGCTGAGCGAGTCATTGCGCACGGGGAGCGCTCGGCACGCGGTGCAGGGCACGGAGGAATGAGCGAGTTCACTCGCTCCGGAAGCAGAAACACGTCTCCCCGACATACGAGGTATTGCCATGTCTGGTGTTTGCGCGCGAGTTGCGCCTCTCGCCTGCGTTGTGCTGTGCGCTGCGCCGGCGATGGCTGGGATGATCGATCAGAGTTCGCTGCCCGATGGCGCGAATATGGCCATGGTGATGGACGACGGCGTCAACATCACCGTGTCGTCAACCGGCGGCAACTTCAAGAAGAAGACCGTCAACGGCGTCCAGGCGACGGGTATCTCCGGCGGCTCGGTCAACGGCGAGATCGACGGCGACGAGATGATGCTGTTCGAGTTCGATCAGGCCGTCACGATCACGTCGCTCTCGATCGCACACCTCTACACCGACGGTGAATTCGGCGACAACGGCGATGAGACGGCTGCCTTCCTCGTTGCAGAGACGATGGGTGGCTCAACCGTCACCTTCGAGCTCGAGGCGACCACCGCGACGATGGGCACATGGAGCGGTCTCGGCACGGCGACCAATGACTCCATCGCGACGGAGGCCGGTGGCGGTGCGTGGACCATCAGCGGCACCGACATCTTCGGCCAGCAGGTCGTCAGTGTGAAGCTCGTCTCGGGCAACGCCGGCAACCAGGCGAAGTTCGGTGACTACGGCTTCCGTTCGCTGTCGTTCATTCCGACACCGGCATCCGCGGGCGTGCTCGCCGCTGCGGGCATCTGCGCACTGCGCCGCCGTCGCGCGTGAAAGGGAAGGACATCGACATGACACACAAGAGCTGTCTTGCAGCCGCGATCGCAGGCACGCTGGTCACGTCGGGCATCTGCAGCGCAGGCATGATCCTACCGGGTGATCTTCCCGACGGCGTCAATCAGGTCATGCTCACTGTGGATGGTGTAGACGTCACCGTGACAGCCAACGGCGGCGACGCTGTCTTCGATACGCAGAACTTCAACAGCGTCTCCGGCACCGGCGTCGCAGGCGGCACGTTCGCCGAGGTGGACGGGCAGGAGAGCATGACGTTTGCGTTCAGTGTCCCGGTGACGCTGACGCAGATCGGCTTCGCGCACGTGTATCCGCAGGGCACGTTCACCGAGAACGACCCCGTGGGTGAGTCCGTCATCGTGACGACTGACCAGGGCGTCTTCACGTTCCAGCCCACCAGTGTGAACACGGGCACGTGGACCGGCCCCGGTGCCGTCAGCAATGTGGATCCCGGCAACTCCAGCGGCGGCGGGTCCTGGAGCATTGACGGCCCCGACATCATCGGGCTGCAGATCACATCCATCACGCTGACGCCCGGCGCGGGTGGCACATCGACGGATGATGACGACTTCTCGTTCACCGGTCTGCAGTTCGTGCCTTCACCGGGTTCGGCGACGATGCTCGCGCTTGCCGGTGCCGTGACACTGCGCCGTCGTCGGAACTGAGCCTCGGCGATCCAAAATACGACAGGACCGCGCCGCATGTGATGCCGCGCGGTCCTTTGTCCTTTTGCTCGGTTGTCGCGGCTACGCGCTGACGGACGTGTTGGCGAGCAGGCCCTTCAGAGCATCGACCTTGTCGAGCCGCTCCCATGTGAAGGTGTCGGCGGTGATCGCCTTGCCGGCCTGCGTCTTCCGCGACACGCTGCCGGGCTCGCGGCCGAAGTGGCCGTGGCTCGACGTCGGGGAGTACATGGGGCTGGCGAGCTTGAGCGTGTCGATGATGCCGCGGGGCGTCAGCCCGAAGACCTCGCGGACCGCGCTGCTGATCTTCTGCGGATCGACGCGCTCGGTGCCAAAGCAGTCAACGTGCACGCTGGTCGGCTGCACGACGCCGATGGCGTAGCTGAGCTGGATCTCGCACTGATCGGCCAGCTCGGCGCCGACGATGTTCTTGGCGATGTAGCGGGCCATGTAGGCGGCTGAGCGGTCCACCTTGGTTGGATCCTTGCCGCTGAAGGCGCCGCCTCCATGTCGGCCGCGCCCGCCGTAGGTGTCCACGATGATCTTGCGGCCGGTCAGGCCGACGTCGCCGTGCGGGCCGCCGATTTCAAACTTGCCCGTCGGGTTCACGTGAATGGTGATGTCATCGTTCCACCACTGCTCGAGCACAGGCTTGAAGACGTGATCGACGATCTGCTGCTTGAGTTCGCCCTGCTTGTCGTTCCACTCCGGGGTGTGCTGGGTCGAGAGGACGAGTGTGTCAACGCGAACAGGCTGATCACCGTCGTACTCAACCGTGACCTGACTCTTGGCGTCGGGGCGAAGGCCGGGGATGCCGCCCTGTTCACGGACGGTGGCGTGACGCTCGACAAGCCGATGCGCGAGCTGGATCGGCAGCGGCATGAGCGCTTCGGTCTCGCGGCACGCGAAGCCGAACATCATGCCTTGATCGCCTGCGCCTTCCTCGCCCTTGGAGCCGCAGTCCACGCCCTGGGCGATGTCAGGCGACTGCTTCTTGATGCTGGTAAGCACGGCGCAGGACTCGTGGTCGAAGGCCATGTCGCCGCTGGTGTAGCCGATGCGATGAATGACCTCGCGGACGATGTCCGGAATCTCGACGTATGCCTCGGTCCGAACCTCGCCGGCGACGACGGCCATACCGGTCGAGACCATCGTCTCGCAGGCGACGCGGCTGTGCGGATCCTCCGCCAGCATGGCATCGAGCACGGCGTCCGAGATCGCGTCAGCGACCTTGTCGGGATGCCCCATCGAGACGGACTCGGAAGTGAACAGGTACTTGTCCATGAAATGCGAGCTCCCACGATCTCAGGGGGGATGCTGACGCGACGTCACGGGACGCCCATTCAGCCATATTTGCGAAACAAAGGATAAAGCCGCCCGGGATCGTCGAGTGTAGATCGGCCGGAGCGCTGTGGCAAAGCGGGGAGAAAACGGCAGCGGCCGCCCTCCGACCCCAGCGGCATAGTGCCGGAGTCGGAGGACGGCCGCGTGACCGTCAGGAAGGTGTTGCAAGTACTGCGGCCCTGTGCTCCGCAGTCTCACAATCCCTCACGAAGAGACGCCCCGGGTGTCCCGGAGGCGAGGGGGACGTGGCCTGCCCACCTGGCCACGCGATCCCCTCACCTCCGGAACCCCCGGAGCTGGGCGTATGCCCGAGTGAGGGAAGAGGAGCGTGCTGTCAAAAGGGTGTGGTAGCCGGATGAGCCTCCACACCCCGATCTTTCCCCACCGCCAGGCGTTCCATTCGTCGGCGGCATGGGGAGAAGAGCGAGGCCCGTGCCAACGACCAAGACCCCGTTTTTCTGCCCATGAACGCGGTATGTCTGGTCGTGTTGTGATATTTCACATGTCCGATTATGCGATTTCAGCATTGTCACGTTGTCTGTGACATGTCATAGTTCTCTCATGGCACTGCCCCATGAGGCTGAATCAACGCTCGGTGTGCTGGCGGCGGGCGTGCTGCTGGCTGACGGCGATGGGGTGGTGGTGTATGCCAACGCCGCGGCGGGGGAGCGGCTGCAGCGGGCTGCGTCCGATTTGGTTGGCGGGTCCCTTGCCAGCCTCCTGCCGCACGACCCGCCGTTGGCGTCGTCGCTGGAGCGCGATGGGCGTGCGGAGGTCAGGGGTGTCGAGCTTGGTGCGGGCGCCACGGGGTTGGTGGACGTGCTGCTGTCGCGCTGGGGTGAGGGCGGCGTCGCGATGGTGGTCCTCGACGCCGGTGCGCGGCATGCCGCGGCGGAGGAGATCGAACGCCTCCAGGGGGAGCTGGCCCGCTCGGAGCAGGTGCGGACCCGGATGGATGCGGTCCAGCGAGAGCTGGTGCAGCCAACAGGCGGTCCGACGTCGATCAACCTGCTCGATCATCTGCAGCATCGGCGCCGACGAGCCGACGATC